>JAGRDI010000311.1:25592-27714 GCA_020432765.1 Anaerolineales bacterium
ATCGCGGGGCTGCCAACTTGCAGACGCAGATCGCCGTTGGGCGCATCAACAAATTGCGGGTTGACATCTATATTGTTACCGCCATCCGTTACATTACTGCTGCCATCATTAAATATACTACCAATGCCACCTTGCAAAAGGCTGTTGCTGATGATTGGGGTTGCGCTGTCGTTATAAATTTCGCTGCCAATTGAAGCGTTATCTCCCCATAGAACTGTGTTGACCAGGTTTGGGCTGCTATCGCCGTTGTATCCATAACTGTATACCGCGCCACCCCGGTCAGCACTATTACCTGAAAAGGAGACATTTGTCAGGCTTGGGCTGCTGACGCCGTTCGCACCATAGTTATAAATTGCAGCACCACGATCGGCCGTATTATCAAAGAAGCTAATATTGGTCAGGCTGGGACTGCTCACACCGCTGTCGCCCCGATTGTATATACCACCACCCCAGAAGGACGCTGTATTTTCCTGAAAAATAAGATTGGATAAGCTTGGGCTGCACTCGTTACCACTACCTATACCATTGCAATAAAGGCCACCCCCTTGATTGTTTTCTGGCTGCCCATTCGCGTGTCCCTTTGTGATGGTGAAGCCATCCAAAATTGTTGTGGAAGTGATCACTGTGCCAGCCGCGCCTTCCGCATAGACGACATGGTAGCTGTTGTCGCTGTTGTCGTCAGGTGTGCCGATGTCGCCGCTCAAGATGGTTGGGTTGGTTGCCCAATCACGTGCATCTCGGTCTGTTTCATTGCCGGCAAAGCCGCCATATACGCCAACATCTGCTACCAAATTGAAGCTGTCTGTGCGGTTACTACCTGGGAAGTAAGTGCCAGCTGCTACCCAAATTTCATCTATATCGCAGTGTGTTGCATTGTTCAGTGCCGCAGTCAAACTTGGTTGGGCATTGGCCCAATCATTACCGCTGTCATCGCCAGCTGCGCTGTGGTTAACAAAAAGGGTGGTTGTGGCAGGACATACAATTTGATATTCATACGCTCCAAAATCTACGGTTGTTGTCCCATTGCCATCTCCATCTACAAGGCGCGAGTTTGCGTCTAGATCAGTAGTGACATTAAAAAGTCCAAGCGCATTGTTATATCCTTTGTCAACTGCCAAACTATTGACTTGCAGACCGAGATTACCATTGAGCGGGTCAATAAATAGCGGGTCAGAATTATAAATTTCAATGCTGTTAATGAGGTTGCTACTGCTGCCACCATAATAAATGCCAGACGTGCCGCCTTGTAAAATGGCATAGCGAATTGTAGGTGCTGAGTCATACAAGTATATTTGGGCGCCATTTACGGCCGTGTTTCCCCACAATATGACATTTGTTAGCTGGGGGTCGCTTGTACCACCTGTGCCATAGTTGTATATGGCACCGCCGTCGTTAGTGGCTGTATTATCGTAGAAGGTCACGTTTGTTATGTTAGGACTGGCGTCATAATTATTGCCGCCATAATTATAAATTGCTCCACCGGTGAGCGCGTTGTTGTTGGCAAAAACGGCATTGGTTATGATCGGTTTGCTCAACCCATAGTTGAACATTGCGCCGCCGTAAACGGCCGTATTCTCCATAAATTGCATATTGACCAGCTTCGGACTGCAATTGTGGTTAAAACCAACGCCATTGCAAAACATGCCTGCCCCACGGTCATTGGGAAACGTGCCATTCGCATTACCCGCAACAATGCTAAACCCATCTAAAACAGTGGTAAGATTGAAATCCCCTTCTGCTGTAACCACATGGTAGCTATTGTCACTGTCGTCATTAGATGTGCCGATGTCGCCGCTCAAGATGGTGGGATTGGCCGCCCAGTCACGATCATCCCGATTGAGTTCTGTGCCGGCAAACCCGCCATAAACCACAACCCCTTGCGCAAGATTAAACGTGTCCGTGCGGGCATTGCCGGGTAGATAAGTCCCTTGGGCCACCCAAATTTCATCGCCACCAGCTGCGCTGCCCAAAGCGCTTTGTAACGTGGTGGCGTTGTCCCAATTGGAACCGTCTGCAGTTCCACTTGTAGACGGTTTGACATGGTAGATATAGCCAGCTTGTGCAGGTGGCGCATAAAAGTTAGATGCGCTCACGTGCTGTGCGCCTAGCCATAGTAGATAAA
>JAGRDI010000312.1 GCA_020432765.1 Anaerolineales bacterium
AGCAGGGCAATCGATGTTAGATTTGGGGCTGCCTACTTTTTGAGATTCCCACATTGGCTGAAAAAGGATTCGTTTACATATAACCTTTTTCTGCCTACTTTTTGAGATTCCCACATTGGCTGAAAAAGGATTCGTTTACATATAACCTTTGACAAAAACGAAACCGTTGTCCAAAGTTAAAAACGGGCAACCCCTAAGCTATATATTCTGTCACATATTCAGCTAAGGCGGTTTGCCACGACCGTAACGTGATGCCAATGGCGGTTCCGGCAATATTATGTATTTCTCCATATGGTGGTGGTGTGGAAGCACGCTGAAATTCAGAGCTGAGGATGGGGATATTTTCGACTTGATCAGACAATCCCGTCAGTCGCAAAATTTCATTGGCGAATTCCCAGCGTGAACACGCGCCTGCGTTAACAAAATGATATGTACCAAATTGTTCGGTATTGAGCAGTTTGATAATCGCCTGGGCCAGATCAACGACATAAGTTGGATTCCCAATTTCGTCGGTGACTACGCGGATTTGGCCGCTTTCTTTGGCGCGATTGTAGATTGCATGGATGAAGTTGCGCCCACCGGGAGCGTAAAGCCAGGCTGTGCGTACAATATAGTGGCGGGTGAGGAGATTACGCACATGGGTTTCGGCGGCAGCTTTAGAACGGCCGTATGCATTGATCGGGTCCAACGACATCCATTCTTCATAGCCTGTCCTGCATTGGCCGCCAAACACCTCATTGGTGCTGACATGTACCATGGGAATATCGAATTTTTGACAGGCGAGTGCCACATTTTGGGTGCCGAGGCCATTGACTTTGTAGGCTAATTGTGGGTCTTGCGCACAGCCATCTACATTTGTATACGCGGCACAGTGGATGATGATGTCAGGTTTGTGAGTAGCAACGGCCGTAAATATCGCCTCCCATTCGCTGACATCGACATCTGGCAAGTCAATTAATATTAATTCTTCGCCGCGCAGTTCTGTTTGTAATGCTCGTCCTAATTGTCCTAGAGCACCCGTAATTAAATAACGCATCGTATAATCGCCTTCCTCATTTTACAAAGGCGCGATTGTACGAATGCTCAATTGATATGTCAACGGTTGGTTGTGAAAAGCCGTTACAAAGTCGTAGAAAATTGGACCTGCCTCCTCCGGTAAAATAAAAACGCCGGTATCCAGTAATCTATTATTGAGGAGCTGCGTGCAACGGCCGTTCCCCACCATTTGTCCGGGGTATAGGTGGCACAATCACACGATCAGTTTCCTCATTGCTGCCTTCCATGGTCAGAGCAGGGCCGACTGCTTCCAATAAAGCAATAGCTAACACTTCATCCAAATGACTGACTGGAATGAGGGTCAAATCTTCGCGCACACGCTCCGGCAGTTCAGGAATATCTTTGCTGTTACCACGCGGCATTAACACTGTGGTGATGCCGGCGCGATGGGCAGCGATTGTTTTGGCTTTTAGGCCGCCGATCGGCAGCACTTTGCCACGTAAGGTGACTTCACCCGTCATGGCAACATCGCGCCGTACGGGGCGGCGTGTGAATGCTGAAATAACAGCCGTTGCCATGCCAATGCCAGCGCTAGGTCCATCTTTCGGCGTCGCACCATCGGGCACATGGATGTGTAAGTTGATTTTATCAAAGAGTACTGGATCCAAACCTAATGAACGGGCGTTGGCTCGTGCATAAGTCAGCGCCGCTTGTGCGGATTCCCGCATCACATCCCCAAGGGAACCGGTTAAGGTGATTCGGCCGTTGCCTTCACTCAAACTGACTTCAATCGGCAGAATGTCGCCGCCAAATGCATTCACCGCAAGGCCGGTGACTACGCCAATTTCATCCTTTTCTTCAGCCACGCCAAAGGTTAATTTCTCCGGGCCTAAGAATTCAGTAACATCCTCTTCATTGACGACAAAGGGGCCTGATTCACCGCCGGCAATTTTGACGGCTAATTTACGAACGGCCGTGCCGATATTCCGTTCCAACTGACGCACACCTGCTTCGCGGGTGTAATAGCGGATCATTTTGCGTAACGCGCCTTCTTCAATTATGATTTCTAAATCCTCAATGCCATGTCCTTTCATTTGCTTTTTGAGCAAATATTGAGTGGCAATTGCCATTTTTTCGTCTTCGATATACCCCAGCATATTGATCGATTCCATGCGATCTAGCAATGCTGCTGGAATCGTGCTTAGTTGGTTGGAAGTTGTGATAAAGATCACCTGGCTCAAATCAAATGGAACTTCCAGATAATGATCGGTGAAGCTATGGTTTTGTTCCGGATCCAAGACTTCTAACAAGGCCGAGGCTGGATCACCGCGCCAATCTGTGCCGACTTTGTCGATTTCATCCAAAACAATGACTGGATTACGTGTTTTAGCATCCCGCAAGGCACGGATAATACGACCAGGGATCGCGCCAATATAGGTGCGCCGGTGACCACGAATTTCAGCTTCATCACGCACACCGCCCAGACTTAAACGCACCATCTCACGCCCCATCGCCCGAGCGACTGAGGTCGCAATCGATGTTTTGCCGACCCCTGGTGGGCCATTCAAATTGATGATCGCTCCACGCATCTTGTTGCCGGCTAACTTGCGTACGGCCACAAACTCAACGATCCGATCTTTGACATCATCGAGACCATAATGATCTTCGTCTAGGACTTCACGCACATGCTGAATGTCCAGGTTGTCTTTGGTTTCTTTATTCCAAGGCAAATCGACCAGCCATTCAAGGTAGGTGCGAATCACACTGGCTTCTGCGGATTGCGGCCCTTGATATTCGAGGCGTTTGAGTTCGCTGAGGGCGCGTTCTTCAACAGCTTCGGGCATGCCCGCATCTGCTACCTTTTTGTGCAGTTCGGAGGCCAAGTCGCCTTCATCATCTCCCAATTCTTTACGAATAGCACGCATTTGCTCACGCAAAAGATAATCACGTTGGGCTTTATCGGCACCTTCACGCGCTTCTTGCTGGATTTTATTGCGCATTTTAGTAATCTGCAGCTCTTGTTTGAGAAAATCTAAGACGATTTCTAGACGCTGTTCACCATCAGTACTGGTGAGAAGTTCAAGTTCAGTCTCGAAGGGTAAATTTATCAAGCCGGCGACGTAATCGGCTAATTGACCACTGGTTTGATGCTTGCGCAGATTGGCCATAACTTGTTGATTGGATTCGCCTAAAGCAGTCGCATATTCTTCAAGGTAGGCGATGGCTTCAATTTGCAGCGTTTCGTTTTCTGAATCTTCAATCTCTGTTACTTCTTCATATGCACCTTGTAAAAATGGTTCGGTGGCATCAATGCTGGTGAAGCGCACACGTCGGTGAAGTTCGACCAACATTTGAACACCGATTTGCGGGGCGCGTAAGACATCACGCACGCTTGCAAGCACCCCGATCGAAGCTAAATCATCTTGTGTTGGATTCTCGATGCTGTTGTCATATTGCACCAAGATTAGTATGTCACCATCATTTTCCAGCGCTGACTGTGCTGCTGCGAGAGAGCGCCGTCGTCCAATTGAGATGGTTGTCGTGATCCCCGGGAACACTGCTCCCCCACGCAAGGGGACAATGGGGATTGAATGATCTAAAAATGTACTCATGTTATTGCCTATGCTCCAGGATTGGATTTAGTTGACATTGCTGGCATTTTTGCCAGTTTGGTATTCTAGGCGTTTAAACTTAACAATATGATAACGTTATGTCAGAAATGCATTAGAAATGATGGGTTATAACGGAACTTCAGCAAAGCTTCGACTCGAACTTATCGAATGCTCAATTTAAGTTGGGGAAAGAACGGGTTTTTGATTTGTCAGGGATTTTGGGCATCTGTGGAATTAAAAATCCCCAGAATTCCATAAAATCCCTGACAAGATATAGCTTACAATTTTTTTGATTTTTGGAAGCGG
>JAGRDI010000313.1 GCA_020432765.1 Anaerolineales bacterium
TAACAACCATTTGGATGGGTGACAGTTAAGATATTGGCATCTAGCAAAGCAATGATTTCGGCAGCCACAGCTGCAGCTGATTTACCACTGGTCATGATTTGGGGAAAACGGCCGTAATCCTTTGCACGTTCATGTAATAGTTGACGTATGTGCCAAGCGGGATTAGGTCCTGCAAGTAACGGCCGTCGGGTGTCGTCGCTTGCTACGCGTGCAAGAATTTGTTCGGGATCGGCAGTGAGGCAAAAGACGGCGCCAGTCGCGCTTAACAATTCTGCATTGTGTGGATCAAGCATCAGGCGACCACCAGTCGCAATGACCATGCCGCGTTTGGCAGCTAATTCTTGCGTGATTTGTGATTCTAAATCACGAAAAAATGATTCGCCCTCTGTGCTGAAAATATCTGCGATAGAACGGCCGTTGCGCGCCACAATGAGTTCATCACTATCTACAAATTGCCTGTTCAGGCGCTCAGCCAATAGACGGCCAACCGTTGTTTTGCCAGTTCCCATAAATCCGGTGAGGATGATATTATGTTCGTTCATAGCTTGAATTATAAACGTGAATTTGTAAACAAAAAGTGTAAGGATATTTTTATGTGTTGTGCGCATTCAAAAGTTTTATGCGTACCGCAATAAATTTTGATCTGTTTACGATTTATCTCCTTTTCAGTAAACTATGCACATGAATCGCAAAGATTGGTTATGGTTGCTCCTGGTTCTTGTTATTGCTGCTGTTTTGCGTTTTGTGTGGATTGGACAAAAAAGCATTTGGCTTGACGAGGCCATAAGCGTTTTGTTATCTAGCGGGTCACAAGCGAAAATATGGGCACAAAATTATGGTGTGCGCCCCGAGACCCATCCACCACTGTATTATAGTGTCTTGGGAATCTGGATGAATTTATTTGGCCGCAGTGAAACGGCCGTTCGCTTTCCCTCCGCACTCATCTCGATTGTCAATGTGGGGTTACTTTACTGGCTTGCACGGCGTTTATTTAATCACGAAATTGCTTTTATGGCGGCCGGATTGTTAGCTGTGTCTCCTTTGCATATCTGGTATGGTCAGGAAGCGCGCATGTATGTGTTTATGACTGCAATTAGTTTGTTGGCGGCGCTATGCTTGACTTGGGATCGATGGTGGACTTTTTTCCCGTTAACGGCCGTACTCACCCTCGGACTCTATCTCGATTATACCTTGTTGTTGCAATGGACTGTTATCAGTGCGATTTGGTTTGTGGTGTGGTGGCAGGGGGAGAAAAGAGTACGGTCATTATTGGTTTGGTTGGGGGCAACGGCCGCTGCACTATTACTTTACCTGCCCTGGTGGCAAAAATTCATCGACGTTTTAGCTATATTTAATGACATCCACCTTTTTGAACTCTTGCAGGCCAGATTAGGCATCCCGGTCTTATCACCCGCACAATATCTACTGCTTTTGCCCCTACTTGGTTTGGGCATAGTTATTGGCGTTGCGATTTTTAATAAAATATTCCGCCAGGCACAGTTTCGTGGGTTGCTGACCTGGTTGATCCTGGCTGGATTTTTATTGCTGACTCTTTTCTTCCCTGTGCCACGTTTTTATGGCATTAAACGGGTACTGGTGCTGTTTTGGCCGTTTATCATATTACTCGTTGCCTGGCTCATCGAGCAGCTTACACGGCAGAAAAAGAAGGTCTGGGCCATTTTTATGGGTGTTTCGGTATGTGCAGCTTGTGCAGCGATATTTGCTGTACCCAAAGATGATTGGCGCGGTGCAACGGCCGTATTAAACAACCTGGCACAGCAGCAGGATATCGTTTGGCTTGATCCACTCTGGAACAATACCCCTTATCAATATTATGAACCGCTGATAGCTGCTCAGCGGGGCGATGTTGAGAAATTAGTAGAATTAACGGAAACAGGGATCGATAGGGTTGATGCAGTTAATATCTGGATCATCGCCGAACGATTTCCAGCAAACCCCGTGCCATCTTCCCCTTCAGAAAGTTGGTTAGATCAAAATTGGCAGCTTGTGGAAGCCTTGCCTTTTTATCGTTTGGAATTGCGACGGTATCAGCAACGGCCGTGAAATAAACCTCTAATAGATTATATCATAATATGAATGATACTGATTTTCACTATCAAATTATCCAGAATCTGTTATACTAAATGCCTGCATGATCATAAAATTTGTCTTGATCTGAAACTCAACAAGGATAGTTAAATTGCGTATTCGTTTTTGGGGTGTTCGTGGGACAATCCCAACACCGGGATCAAAAACAGTTCGGTATGGAGGCAATACGGCATGTATTGATATTTTAACATCTGATCAACAAGTTATCATTATTGATGCTGGGACTGGCATTCGTGGTTTAGGTCAAATTTTACAAAAAG
>JAGRDI010000314.1 GCA_020432765.1 Anaerolineales bacterium
TCAAGTGAGAGTGGATAGTTGCTGGGGCTTTTCTTAACACGAATCTGGATGATGCTGAGATTATATTTTTCATGTAGATAGAACGTACCCTTAGCGCAATGGTTTGATGTGCAGGTTATAGGTAAAATCTCTCTTCTATGAATTCAATTTTGCGACGGACACAACGGCCGTTTCTATTTACCCTACTATTACTCATACTAACTATCCTGCTGGCTTATTGGCTGCGGCTGATTAATCTGGATGCGTTCAGCTTTTGGACGGATGAGGGTCTGACCCCGCTGCGCTCAGGCTATCCCCTCACCGAAATTTTGAGTAATCGCATTATCATCCAGGAAGGCATCACCAAAGATACACACCCCGCATTTTATTATTTAATCATCCATGTTACGCGCCAGCTTTTTGGCGTAACTGATTTTGCTTTTCGTTACCCTTCGCTGCTGGCAGGCGTGCTGCTTGTACCGCTGATGTATCAATTTGGGCGCCGTTTGCGTGTTGTGGCGCGATCGGGAGACCGGCCACACGCAAACACAGAGACTAACCAACGCACTAAGCTGCAAAATAGGTTTGGAACGGATGTGGGGCTGCTGGCGGCGCTGCTGGTGGCAGTCAACCCGCTGCAGGTTTATTATGCCAACGAAGCACGCATGTATACCGTTTTGGTTTTGCTGGCTGCTGCGGCCAGTTACGTTCTGTGGCGTGCCTTGCAAGGCGGTGATTTGCGCCAATATTTGCCCGCTTATATTTTGTTGGCCGGCTTGGCATTCTATACGCATTATACGGCCGTCTTCCTCATCGCCGCACAAGCTGTTTTTTGGGTGTGGCTGTTATGGCGGCAGGGATATAAGAAGGTGTTGATAGGAACGGCCGTAGTCGCCCTGCTGCTTGCCATCCCCGTTATTCCCTTCACCATTCCGCGCCTTTTTACCGGAGCCGAAGCCAACTATTATTACGTCGCCCCCTTTGTAATGTTAAAAGATGTGGTTCACTTTTTTAACCTGGGCATGAGTACCGATTTCAACCAATGGAACATCAAACTGCTAGACAGCTTGCTGCTGGTGTTGGGTTTGATTGGGTTGTGGGCAGCACAATCTTGGTTAAAACGGTCATTTTTGCTGACATATTTGCTGGCTGTGGTCTTCGGTTTGATGATGGGCTCATTGTTGAAACCGATGTATCAAGGTGTGCGTCATATCATGTTAGGCAGCCCTGCATTTGTGCTGCTGCTCGCATTGGGTATGGGTACGCTCATCAGATACCTGCTGCCACAGTCGGCGAACCATCCGCGAGCAGAACCAGAACCAAAGCATCTTGCACGGCGTGTTATGATGAGTTTTGTGGGTATTATTTTGTTGCTTGCCCCTTTTGTTGGCGCGTATCTGTCGCTGGGTAACCTTTACAATAACCCTGCTTATGCCAAAGGTGATTTCCGCAGCATCATCCACTATATTGAGGAGCGTGCCGGTGAAAATGATGTGATTGTTTACAATGATGCGATCCTGCTGCCGACCCATGCACAATATAAAACACGTCAGGATATTGATGTGACAGCGCTGCCGGTTTATCCACATGCCGCTGACACCAATCTGGAGGCACAATTGGCTGCTTTGGCCGCGCAATATGATCGCATCTGGTTTATGCCGGGTAAACCGGCCGATGGACGTGATGCTGAGCGCCAAGTGCGCGGCTGGCTGGATGCACATCTGTCTGTGGTCGATGAACGTCGTTTCAGTACACAAAATGCAAATGTGAGTACAGTGGCTTTTAGTACGGCCGTTCAGACAACAGAAACAGTGGCAGAAAACGGCCGTTCACTCGCTATCACCTGGCCAGAATTGCCTTCTCTGGTAGGCATCCAAACCAACTTCACAGAACCGGCCACCGCCACGGCCCTTTGGTTTGATTTGTTTTGGGCTGGCGATCAAGCGCCTCCAGATGCCGCCTCACTGCGTTTCAGTTTACGCGATCCAGATGGGCAAGAATGGGTGGTCAATGAACAAGGTTTAGCGCGCGCAACGGCCGTTTGGCCGGCAGATGGTTTCGTGCGTCAGAGCTACAAATTGCCTGTGCCACTTGGTACGCCGCCCGGTAACTATGCGTTATGGGCACAGCCGCTGGTTGATGGCAGCGTGCTTGCTGAGCCACAAATGTTGACTGAAATTGAGATGGGTGTCATGCAGTCGCCAATTTCTAGCAATCCTGCCATTATTTTTGACAATGGCCTCAGTTTGCAAGCCGTTGAACTGTATGACGAAGGTGTATTTCCCGGTAATAACTTGCCTATTGACCTCTATTGGAAAATCCAAAATGGTGTGGAAATAAACACGTCTGGTTTACATTACCGCTTAGCACTGATTGGGCCAGATGGAGAACCGCTGCGCGATCAAACCGCTGCACCTGGTGCGGCCTGGTTGGAAGTGTGGCCGCAGGATGTTGTTTTGCGTGAATCAACGGGCGTTTTTATTTATCCGGAAACCCAACCGGGCAAATATCAATTACAGTGGCGTTTGGAAACTGATGATGGTGTGGTGGCAGGACGGCCGTTCTGGCGACCCTGGTCAAGTGAAACTATCACCTACGGCAGCATAGAAGTGCTGCCCTGGCCGCTGGAATCGACACTCCCAGATAATGTTGATTTGGTTGATGCTCAATTTGGCTCGGCCATTCAACTTTATGGTTATAATCTAGGTACGGTTGATGCGGGTAATTTGCCGCTGACACTTGTGTGGCAAGCTAACGATGTCCCGGCTGACAGTTATCTCGTCTTTGTGCATCTGGTGGATGCTGTCGGGAATATTGTCAGTCAGGTTGACCGTGTGCCGGTTGATGGCTTGCGGCCAACCTCTGGCTGGCGTGCTGGTGAGGTGTTGACAGATAATATCGTATTGACGCTGCCTGCTGATTTGGTTTCTGGCACATACACAGTCAATGTGGGTATCTTCAACACGGACGATGGTCAACGTTTGCCGCTGCTGGTAAACCGGCAGCCCCAGACAAATAATCAATTGTCTTTAGCCACGGTGACATTGCCATGACAATTCAGAAATCAGCCGCCCCTCGTAAATTATGGTTGGGTCTCATTTTGCTGTTCTATATGGTCGTGACAGTGGCATACGGCATTGTTAATCCTCTATTTGAAGCCCCTGACGCGCATCTGCATTATCTCATCACGCAATATATCGCCGATAAAGGCCGCCTGCCTGTGGTGGGTGACGCCGACTTGTATGGCAGCGAGATTAACCAGGAGGCCGCACAGCCACCGCTCTATTACCTGTTGGGTGCGGCGCTGATTACCCCTTTGGATACGGCCGATTCCTACACCCAAATCTGGAAAAACAAATACGCTGCCATCGGCAACGCAGCCACACCGGTCAATCGCAATCGTTTGATACATACGGCCGTTGAGGAGTGGCCCTGGCAGGGTTATGCGCAGGCAGCCCATCTGCTGCGCCTTTTTTCGACCTTGCTGGGATTGGGCACTCTGTTGTGCATTTACGCTGGTGCCCGTTTGATTTGGCTGCAGGACAGTTACAAACCATTGTTGGCCACCGGCTTGGTCGCCTTTTTGCCGCAGTTCAACTTTTTACATGCCTCGATCAGCAACGATCCGTTGATTGTTTTTTGGGCGGCATTTGCCTTGTGGCAGGTGATACGTTTATGGTTGGATGGGGTGACAAACGGCCGTTTACTGCTGCTGGGCATCACGGTTGGATTGGCGGCATTGTCCAAAAATGCTGGCATAACCCTATTTCTTTATAGCGCTGGTATGCTGTTGTTGTTGGCATTACGCGACCAGGTGAGCCTACAAAAACTCGGTGTCTGGTTTGCTTTGTTGGTCGTGCCCGTTTTAATATTGGCGAGTTGGTTGTGGCTGCGAAACTGGATGTTGTATGGCGATATGACCGCCACCAATCAATTTATTCAGATCGCAGGTGGTGACCGTGGCTATACATTGTGGCAGGTATTAGCTGAATCGAGCGGGTTGTGGGTTTCGTTGCTTGGTGTGTTTGGTTGGTTTACCGTGCGCCCGCCAGACTGGGTCTATACCTTTTGGAATGGTATCGTTATTGTTGCTTTACTTGGTGGTCTGTGGGGTGTGGTGAAGGGTAAATGGCGTCAAACTGCGCAAGGTCCAAGTTCTTTAGCCACTTTATTAGCCCAGCCTTGGGTTTTGCCTGTGTTATTGGCAGGCTGGGTTATGGCTGTCTATGTCAGCCTGCTATTATTTATGCTGCAAACGGAGGCGGCACAGGGACGTTTATTATTGCCGGCGTTACTGCCTTTGGCGTTAGGCTTGACCTATGGTTGGACAACGACTAATTGGCTGCGGCGGCTTTCAAAAATACTGACGCCGTTGGCACTGATCGTGACGATCTACTGCCTCTGGTTTGTGATTCGCCCAGTCTATGCCTTGCCTGAGGTGGTCGAATCGCTGCCGCAAGATGCACTGCTGATTGATGCCGATATGGGACACGGTTTAACATTGGTTGGGGCGCTCGTAGAAACAGAAACGGCCGTTCCTGGTGACAACATTGCGCTAACCCTTTACTGGCGTGCCAATACGATTCCGACTGAACCCACCGAACAAGTCATTAGTTTGTTTGGACGTGATGTGGTTGAAATCGGTAAAACGCACACCTATCATGGGCGCGGCATGTATCCGGTGACCTTGTGGCCTGCCGGCCGCTTGATTGCGGATCGCACGCAGGTGAATATTGATGCACAAACGGCCGTGCCCGTTTTAGGCCGTATCACAGTGGGTTTGGCGGATGGTGAACGGGTGGCGGCTGGAGAGGTGAAAATCTTGCCAACTCAATGGCCGCATGCTGCTGAACCACGGCAGGCATTGTTAGGCGAAAAGATTGAATTATTAGATGTGATTGTGGAGCCGCAGCAAGCCGCGCCTGGTGAAACGATTGAATTGAATGTGCAGTGGCGTGCAACGGCCGTGCCTGCTGGCGACTACACAACATTGCTGCACCTGGGACAGCCGGATCAACCACCTTTGGCTGTCGGCGACCGCCCCCCACTAAATGGAGATTATCCGACCCGTGTATGGGCTGCTGGCGAAATTATCAACGATGCTTATATGTTGACGCTGCCAGAAGATGTGGGCAACGGCCGTCATCCCCTCTGGATTGGTATGTACGATAGTAAAAGCCTCGAACGCCTGCCACTCACCGTTAATGGTGAGCCTCAACCGACCAATGTCTTTCTTGCCGGCTGGATTGAAGTGGGTGAGTGATGCAAAAAAAGAGCACAGAGGGGCACGGAGAAAACTTGACGGTACACGGAAATTTAGGAGCAAAATTTTTTGAAAAAACAACTTGCCTCCACTTCTCCTCATAAATCCGTGTTACTTCTGATCGTTATCCTTTACTTGATTTTAGGCTTTGCCTACAGCAGCCTAAACCCGATCCTGGAAAGCCCTGACGAACTGCTCAATTATGAAAATATCCGCTTCATTGCTGAGCAGCAACGACTGCCTGTATTGCAGCCGGGCGAATTCTCTAAAGCTCACCATCCACCATTGTATTATGTGTTGGGCGCGGTGTTAACCGGCTGGGTGACTAATGAACAGTTGCATGAATTGGCCGCAAACACAAATCCGTTTTGGGGATACCGAACTTATGAAAGTGGCGCAGATAATAAAAGCCAATATTTGCATGATGCAGCATTGGAGGGCCTGCCTTTTCGGGATGCGGTGTTGGGAATTCGGTTGATGCGCTGGCTGTCACTGCTGTTGGGCGCGGGGGTTGTGGTGACGATCTATGCAAGCACACGCGAGTTGATTCCCGCAGAGCCGGATCTGGCCTGGGGGGCAGCGGCTTTGGTCGCTTTTAATCCCATGTTTTTATTCATCCAAAGTTCGGTACACAATGATGCCTTAACGAATATATTGGCGGCATTGACTGTGTTTGGAGTTTTGCGTTATTGGCAGCATGGACCGGCATTGGGTCGCGTGGCATTTATTGCTGTATTTGCGGCACTGGGCATCTTGACCAAAATTACCTTTTTGTTTTTGGGGCCATTTATCTTGTTGGCACTGGTTTTGCGCTGTTGGCAAGATCGAACCAGCACGCCGGATTGGTGGCGCACGGCATTAAAAATGTTGGCTGTGGGCGCTGGATTGGTGTTGTTGATCGCGGGTTGGTGGTTTGTGCGCAACCAGATGCTTTACGGTGAACCAACAAGCATGCAGATACAAGCCTCCATCTGGCAGCCACGCGAAAATGCGCCTGATTGGAGTGCGGCAATCGGTGAACTGGGTTTCTTGCGTGATTCGTTTTGGGGTGTTTTTGGGTTTGGACAGATTTTACTGCATAAACCTGTGTATCTACTGCTGGCGCTTTTTGATTTGGCTGCGGCGGTTGGCTTGATTTTGTGGGCACTGCGTGCACGCCGTTTGGGCGGCATATATCGCGCTCAGGGCTTATTGGTGGTTGTGTTATTGTTGGCTCCCTTAACTGCTTTTGCGGCTACTTTTGGACGCATGGCGGTAAGCGGCAGTGCTGATTTTGGCCGTTATTTGTTTACCACCTATGCGGTTTTGGCTCCTTTGGCGATTTTGGGATTGACGGAATGGCTGCCACTGGTGAGGCGGGTACATTGGCAGCGGCCGTTTCTCTTTACCCTTGCTTCTATCTTCTTACTACTTGCTATCTATGCGCTGCTGAGTGTCCTAAAACCCGCCTACGCGCCGCCCCCAATTCATACGGATGTGGCTGAAATTGAGGATATGACGGCCGTAAATGTGAGTTATCCAGGCTTGGCTGATTTGATTGGGTATCGACTTCAGCCAGAAACGGCCGCTTCGACAGGCTCGGTGCAGGCCGTTGAAAAAGTGGATGTGACCCTATATTGGCAAGTGACCGGCACAACCGATAAAGATTACCCGCTGTTTGTGCAGTTGGTCACGACCGACGGTGAACGTGTGGCGGGGCGTGATACACATCCTGGATTGGGTAATTATCCAACAAGCCAATGGCAGCCGGGTGAAATCATCGAAGACCGTGTGCCGGTTTACATTCCAGCAGCTGTGCAAGAGCCAACAGGCGTGTATGTCAATATTGGTTTACGGGATGAAACCGGTGATTATTTGAGTACAGATGCCGGTTTTGATACGGTGACATTAGATATGCTGCGTCTGGCTGCTGAAAACGATGTTGAGCCAGTTGGCCAGCCTGTTTTTTATGAGTTGGGTGGTGTGGTGGATTTAATGGGCGTCGAGTGGGCGGGGGATACGGCCGCTGCGACAAACTCAGTGCAGGCTGCTGCTGGCACAACCATCCCCTTTACCTTAACCTGGCAAGCCCAACAAACACCGGAAACTGATTATGTGGTTTTTGTCCATCTATTAAACAGCGCTGGTGAGCTGGAGGCAACAGCCGATGGTCCACCAGCCAACGGCAGCTTTCCCACCCATCTCTGGCAGCCTGGAGATACCGTGATCGACCAACGCCTGTTAGAATTACCGCTTGAATTGACGCATGGCACATATCAGGTATTGGTTGGTTGGTATCGATTGGATGATTTGAGCCGCTTACCCGTTTTTGATGAAAATGGAGAGGTGGTGATAGATGCGGCCATGCCAATCATGACATTGGAAATCGAATGAGGCATTAAGATTGCATGGCGTTGAAACACCATGCTGTAACAGAAAACTTGCTCAAGCAGGTTCGATTGGAGTGCGCTTTAGCGTACTTTCTTGAACTAGCTGTCGATTTATGAACCTGAAGAAATTAAATGTCGCTACGCGACCACTTCGTGTACGGTAATCACAAAAAGCGGCGCTTCAGGTTCATTTAAGCGATTCAGCATCCTGGTTTATTACCGATTTAAATAATGAATCGCCATCAGTCGGGCAGGAAAAGAGTATGACTCGGATAAATAGAAACGCAGATGCAGGCATCATTATATCCGTGTCTTTGTTTTTTCGGATTAAAACATTGCCAAAGTATGTTTGACGAACCATATGCAAATTACATCTCGTCACTGCACCATCCTCATCCTGATCATCCTGGCCTATCTGGGCTTGGGGATTAGTTATGCATTGGCGACACCACCGCTGGAAGCTTCAGACGAATACAAACATTATCCCTTCGTACAGTTTGTGCAGACAGAAGGGCGTTTGCCACTGCTTGAGCCGGAAAATCCAGGACTCTGGCTGCAAGAAGCCGCCCAACCGCCGCTTTATTACTTGCTGATGGCAGGTGTGACAGCGGGTGTTGACAGCCGCGATTTAGCAGAAGTTCATCACAAAAACCCACAAGCGTTTATTGGCAATCCGGGGCAGGTGGGTAACAAAAACCTGATCATCCATGACGCTGCACGCGAGCGTTTTCCCTGGCAAGGGTCGATTCTGGCGGTATACATGATTCGGTTTGTCTCGCTTTTGTTGGGTGTTGGCACGATTTGGGTTGTGGCACGCTTGGGGCTGCGGATGTTTAAACCGACTGTGGCGCTGTTGGCAGCCGCATTGACGGCGTTTAATCCGATGTTTTTGTTTGTATACACGGCCGTTAACAATGATTCCCTCGCGATTTTACTAGGCAGCCTGGGTTTGCTGCTGTTGGTTGGTATCTGGCAAGATTTGCCTGACTTGCGACGTGGTTGGTGGCGTTATCTGCTTTTGGGACTGGTTTTAGGATTAGGGTTGTTGACCAAGCTGAGTTTGGGCGGATTGTTGGCGCTGACGGGAATGGCTTTGGCGTGGCAGGCATGGCGCAAACAGCGCTGGGAACTGTTGTTTGGCGGCGGATTGTTGGTTTTGGCAACGGCCGTACTCATCTCTGGCTGGTGGTTTGTCCGCAATTGGCAGTTGTATGGCGATTTGACCGGTTTAACCCCATTCGTTGCCGTACAGGGCACACGCGACGCGGCTTTGACTTTGGCCGGTTGGGTGGATGAATTTGGCACTTTTTACCGTTCCTATTGGGGTTTGTTTGGTGGTGTCAATGTGGCCGCACCCGAAGTTTTTTATGTGGTCATGAATTTGTTGGCGCTGGCCGGGTTTGTGGGGCTGCTGAAATGGTTGTGGGTAAAAGCGAATCGTGAGCATTTTGCGCGTGTGGGCGGCTGGTTGTTGGTCGCCTGGGTTGGCGTGCTGCTCATGCTGCTGATCCGTTGGAATATCATTTCACCCGCTTTCCAAGGACGTTTGATTTTTCCAGCAATTGGCGCGATTAATGTGTTATGGGCTGTTGGCTTGCTGGCATTAGGGCGTGCCGGGTGGCAAACGAAAATGGCAGTCGGGTTGAGCATTGTTTTGTTTGTAATTGCCGCGCTTTTGCCGTGGCTGTCGATTCGTCCGGTTTATGCGCTGCCTGAACCGCTAACGGCCGTTCCCACTGACGCACAACTGGCAGAACCGATCCTATTCACCGGCTCCGATGGTCAAATGCGTTTGGTCGGTGTCGAGATGATGCCCGAACAAAGTGTCATTGCTTCAGAAAACCCGGTGATTGTGACTTTATATTGGCAGATGGATGAACCCGTAACGGACGATTACATCAGCAGCGTCCATTTGTTAGGACGTGATTTGGCTTCGGTTGGACAAATTGACCGTTATCCGGCCATGGGACTCATTCCCACCAGCCGCTGGGAAGTGGGGGATATTTACCAGGATGTGTACCATGTGTACGTGGATAAGGGTGCTGTGGCTCCTTCCCAATTGCTAGTGGCAGTCAGTCTGTATGATGATGTAGCGGAACGGCCGCTGCCGGCAACTAATCCTGCTGGTGTGCTAATTGATCCGGTGTTTGTGGGAGAGGGGGCGCGTTTGGGGATGAAAACGGCCGTTGAACCTCAACCTGAAATACCTCTAAATGCCCCATTTGAGCACGGGATAAGATTACTCGGTTTGGATGGGATTGACAATGCGGCTAACATCCCCTTGATGCTGTATTGGCAAGCCAACGATACACCTGCCGCTGATTACACTGTTTTTGTACAGCTTCTTGATCAAGAAGGCAATTGGCTGGCTGGTGCGGATGCCCCGCCAGTTAATAACTTTTATCCCACATCACTCTGGCAGGTTGGCGACAGCATTGATGATCTACACATATTAATGCTTCCTGACGCTTTGCCATCCGGTAATTACAGCATCATTATCGGCTTATACGACCCAATCACCGGTGTGCGTTTATTACGCACAGACAGCAGAGGAGACTTTGTGGAAATCCCACTTATAATTGAAGATGAACCCGGATAAAAAGATAACAGATAGGATATTTCATCGGTGTTTCCTGTCATCCGTGTCTTAAAAATGTCATGAAACGTTTTCATTTACTGCCTTTACTGCTCTGGACTTTGTTGTGGGGGCTCTTTTTTGCGACCTTACTGCTGGGCATCGAGCGCCTGCCTAACAGCGATTTGTCGGGTCAGTTTCATGCATTTGGCAGTTTCCAGGCGCGTGAAATGTTGGCTGGCCGTTTGCCGTTATGGTCGCCGGGCAGTTATGCTGGCATTCCGTTTGCGGCTGATACGCAATCGGCGGTTTTCTATCCACTGCGCTGGTTGACGGTTTTTATCAGTGCGCCGTTTGGCTTCAGCTATTATGCGTTGGAATTGGAAGGTCTGCTGCATATTTGGTTAGCAGGGGTGTTTACTTACTTTCTCGCTTTTGATATGACCAGGGTTCAATTGCCAATTGCCAATCGACAATTGACAATTAGCAATTGGGCTGCGTTGATTGCGGCCGTTGCCTTTGCCCTTGGTGGCTATTTAATCTCTTATCCGTTATTGCAGTTGGCTGTGTTGGAAACGATAACCTGGCTGCCGTTGGTTTTGCTGCTGGTGCGGCGCGGCGTGCTGAACGAAAACAGCCAAAATGTGCGTTATTTGTTAGCGGCGGGCGTGGTTTTGGGAGTGAGTGCGCTGGCCGGCCATCCGCAGACCTTTATGCATGTCAGTTATTTGGCGGCGGCATATTTTCTGTTTTTGACCTGGCAGGTGCGTTGGCGCTGGACGGCCGTTCTTGGTTTAGGTCTCATGGTTGGGGCGGCAGCTGTTGGTATTGCTATGGCAGCTTTCTTGCCCGCTTTACGTTTTGTCGGCCAGACCGTGCGCAGTGACGTCTCATATGAATTTGTAGCCAAAGGTTTTTCGCTGCTCGATTATATGCAGACGTTTGTACCTGGCCCGTTTTCTGTGTGGCAGTCGAATTATGTGGGCTTAACGGCCGTATTCCTGGCGCTCTTGGCCATAACTGCCGCCATTAGAACCCCAAATACGCAGCATTTAGCAAAGCGCGAACCCTTGTTTTGGGGGATGACTGTCCTCCTGGCCGCATGGCTCTCGCTGGGTGACAAGGGTATCTTGTATGCATTGGCGTATCGCGTGCTGCCCGGATTTTCGCTTTTTCGGCAGCAGGAACGGTTGGTCGTGTGGTTGAGTTTGGGATTGGCCTTGTTAGCCGCGCAGGGGATGGTGTATTGGTGGCGGGCTGATGGTAGACAGCGGCGCTTTTTGCTGAAGCGAACGGGTTGGGTAACGGCCGTCCTGCTGCTGTTATTCGGTTTTATGCTCACCATGATGCGAAGTGCTGTGGGGTGGTCGTGGATGGCGACATGGCTGCGTCAAATTGTGTTTTTATTGTTGACGCTTTTGCTGCTGTGGCCCTGGACGATACATAGTTTGTCAGGTAAAAGATGGCAAAAAGCCGTGCCGTTACTGCTGATTCTTTTATTGTTTATTGATTTGTTCTTGACCGCACGCAAACCGCTTAATTTGCAAGCTGAATCCCCAGGCGTATTTTGGCCACAGCCTGCCTGGTTGGATCAACTGCCGCGTGGTGAAGTGGCGCGTATTGATGGTCAAAATTTGGTGCATGTAAATCTAGGTGAGCTATTTGAGCTCGAAGATATTCGTGGTATCAGCCCGCTAAAACCGGAATTTTCTGCTCGTTTCGAGAAATTGCCACGGCCGTTACGCTGGCAGCTGCTCAATGTGACGCATGTGCTGGCTCCTGAACAGATTGAAGCTGAATTGATCGAGGTCGCACGCATTGAAGGCGCACTCATCCCCGGTGAAGCTTTGGATGCGGCCGTTTATCGCTTTGAAGACGCACTGCCACGTGCCTGGATGGTTTATGACCCGCTGCTTTTGCCGGATGAAACGGCCGCCTGGCAGCAGTTAAAACAACCCGAATTTAACCCGGCAGCACAAGTCATCTTAACCACGCCACTGCCTGCTGCCGTAACTGCCCCGGAACAACCCTCAACTGTGTCCGTGACACGCGACAAACCTGGCACACTTCGCATAGAGGTCGATACGCAAACGCCAGGAGTGTTGGTGGTGAGTGAATGGGTACTGCCTGGATGGAAGGCGCGGCTTGACGGCACGGCCGTACCTATCCTGACTGCCAATACAGCCTTACAAGCCGTGTTTATGCCCGCCGGCAGCCATACGCTCGAACTGGTTTATCGTCCTTGGGAAGTCTGGTTTGGGATTGGGATATCGCTGCTGACTTTAGTGGCAGCGGCGGTTGTGGCCTGGCGTTGGCAGCCCAATATCCCGCTGCATAGAGAAGGGAAAAAAGCGCGGAGAACCGCAGAAACGGGGGATATTATATCTGTAAAGGCACTTGCTCAGACCTGGGTGCGTTGGCTGCTGGTGGGCGTGATTTTGTTGGGCTTTGGGCTGCGTGTCTATCGTTTGGGCAATCAAGAACTGCGCGGCGATGAAGCTTTTAGTTATTTGTATACACTGCTGCCGTTGGGTGAGGTTGTGCCTGAACTAATCGACGAAGGCGACCCGCATTCGCCCTTCCATTATCT
>JAGRDI010000315.1:0-821 GCA_020432765.1 Anaerolineales bacterium
GGCAAGTTTTTAGTCAGCGAAGCATCCTCAGGAAAGGCGACCGATTTCAATTCGGGTCCATCAGCAAAGTCCAGATTTTTGACTTGCATCCCTTCTGCGTGGCAGCAGTCGAGAATGACCAACACACGCGGTGACTTGATTTCAGCGATTTCGGCCGCAACCAACTCGGCTTGCAAGGCGTCAATGCGTACCCGCGCCACCGATTGAAAGTCATAGGGGATCAGATAATATTCTTCTGTTGCTGTGTCACGATAGCCATGACCTGAATAGTAAATAACGGCCGTTGCGTCCGCATCTGCCTTTACCTTTTCCTTCAACCACATGAAAGCTTCTAAGATGTTGTTCTTGGTCGAATCCGCACCGGATAACAGTTTGACATTGTCTTCTTGGTAAGCACAGCGTTCGGGATGCACTAACACATCATAAACTGCCTGTACGTCCTTTGCTACGGTCGGCAGCGCCAATCGAGAAATTTTATTGTCATCGATGCCAACGACAAGCGCATACCCATGTTCAAAAATTGCAGCCATTTAAATCTCCTTAATTTATGGTGTATAAAACCCAATGCCGATCGTGTTTGCTGTCAACGAATTGTAATCCTGCGCCGGCAGATCTGGATTGACCAACATATCAAAGGCAAGGGCTTTGGCAAAATCAGTGGTGTCGTGCGGCAAAGCCGGGTTTAGGTGTGCATTATCTTGTCCCAGACGTGGAATGCGTAAATGCTCGCCAAGCCATAAACCTTCTCGGGTTAAATTATTGAATACTTGAATTGCATGCCAGCGGTTGTCTTCACCATAAAAACGACGTGACAAACCAAC
>JAGRDI010000315.1:873-17862 GCA_020432765.1 Anaerolineales bacterium
CCTAAATTGTCCAGCCAAATGCCAGTTTCGGCCGGATTATCAAAATCAGGTGGTTCCGCCCAGCGGTAAGCTGCTAACGCTTTGATACGTTGTTGAACCTCCGGGGTTAATTCCGGGCGTGTGGCTGGTTGCGATGGCGGTGCTGGCACGGGTGTAACCGGTGGCGGCGCAGGCGTTGGTTGTGGAGCAGGCTCTGGTGTACGTGCGGGTGGAGGGGGCTGTACGACGGGTGCTGGTGAAAAATCGGCGACTTTGCCGATGACAGCACAAGCCCAGTTTGGATTTTCGTTAGCCGCAAAACCACCCCAACCTGCGCAAAATGCATCGTGCGACATGCTCAAATGCGCACCCTGGCTGCGTAATTGCCACAAACCAAAGAGTGGATCATGACAATAAATGTTGGCATCATCATAGCCAGTGACAACCACAAAATGGCCACCATCAAATTTGTTGCCAGTGGCTGCACGCCACTGGCGATAACTGATTAAGGCAATTAACGGATTACCGGCATCAAGATTGCTGCGTAAATTGTTGAGTGCTGCGGTTTGGCTGTCGTAGAGGCGATAATCGATCCTGACATTGTTGTCGCGTGTGGCTTTAATCAAATCGGTGAAGGTTGTGAATTGACCCGATGTTTTGGGCGGGATGAAATTGTAGACTTTATTAGGTGTAATATTGACCTGTTTGAAGTTTAAAATCATCGCGACGCAGGTTGGCCCGCAATCGGCTGAATGGGTATTGGCATCTTCATCCCATTGGGAACGGTAGGGAACGGAAAGCTTTACCATGTGAAACCTCCTTATTGATTGAAAGTGTGCTGGCTGTAATGATAATACAATACAATATTAATCGAGTATTTGCAAACAAAAATATATACAACGGCCGTTTACTCAATCCAATCCGTTGCCAGCATTTCAGACGGTGTCACATGAGTGTCCGGCGAAGATGCGAGAACTGTTTCTTCAGCTACCAATGCTTCAACTGCCAATAACGATTCAAGTCCTTTGATGCCATCCAGAAAATCGGCGCCGGCGCGTGCATCACGGATCGCTTTGACGCGCTGTTGGGTCAATTCAATGATGGCACGGCGATCCGGCCAGCTTAAATCTTCGCTGGCCAAGATGGCACTGCTGAATGTCGTGTACGCATCTTTAACGATCTGAATATTGTCTGCTTCGGCAGCGCGGTTAAGCAGTGTTTGCCAAAGACGGCCGTATCCCAAAGACTGCCAATCAGAGCGCTGTGCCATCGATTCAATCTCTATGACAATATAGTCGTGGGCGTTGTAGATTTGGTTGGATGCCGTCAGCAGCTCGCCATTTTCCACACGCAAAGCGGTTTGATCGATCTGCTCATCCGGCGCGGCGATCATGACGAGATAACCGGGTGTCAACCACTTGTTCTGATGCAGCTCAATATTCAACCCTAATTTAAGATCAAGGCCGTCACCCCCCAGTGTATCAGCAAGCACGTTTGTGACTGTGCCCGCCATTGCCACTGCGGTGGTAACAGTTGCATTTAAGGTTAACATACTGATGCCCTCGGCCAGTTTGATGAAACGTTTTGCCCAATCATCGGCCGGCGCGGCATAAAGTCCTAATATTATTTCCAGGTCACCACCTCGATATAAAATCGGCCCCAACAAAGTTTGGTCAAGCGACACTACATCAACAAGCTGTTTCTGTTCATTATTTCCTGATATTTGGGGCTGCACGACAATATTGTAGGTGAGTCTATTTTCTAATCCGGCCAAACGCGTATAACTGTTAACAACTGGGTACTTGGTCTGGAAATATTCGCGCCGGTGTTTCAAAAACATGCGTGCAAGCCGCAGCCGCAAGTAAGTTTCCTCGGCTGTAAAGGCAATGGAGGTGAGTTGGTCGGCAGGAAAGAAGTACGGCCGTAACACCTTGCGTTCATCTTTGAGTGCTTGCTTGAATAAGTTACCTAAATCAATCGACATATTCATTCCCTTGCGTCATGCCAAGCGGAGCAGAGCCTCCCACCCGGCATGACAACGTTAATTTTATTATCCGCCACTACCACCTGGTTTGTGATAAACAAGTGTCGATTTGATTGCATTGCGCAAATTTTCATTACCTGATTTCGATGGAATGGCATTACCATATTTCCCCATCAAAGAGATTGGCTGTGATTGGCTGTGCTGTGGCGGTGTGAGCGGGTCGATGATTAGATAATCATTGCCATCAGCCGCACGTTTGATAATGATTACCCAATGCTGTTCGACATTGGAATCGAAGAGGCCGTTATTGGGTTTGGTATCCACTTGCGTGATGACAATATTGCCGGCTGCCAATGCGCTGTTGATGCGTTGGATTGGGTCTTCGCCTGTCCACACTGCATGTGGAACATTGCTGTTTGGCCAAGAGGCAACATTCCCCTTGTATTTCAATCGGCCGATATCCCAGGGGCCACTAAAATCAACGCTGGAGCCGCTGAAATCACCGTGTGCTTTTAAGCGTTGATTCAATTCTGATGGCGTGACCGGTGTGCCGAAAGCTGTTAGTGCCATTGCCATGCAGGTCATGAGACAGCCCCATGAGCCAATTGTGGCGGCTCCATTACCCAACTGCTCGCCTTGCCAACGCGGGTCGCGCTGTGAATACCACATCTTGGGATCATTGAGCAGGCGGGCTAGAGCCGTGGCATTGCTGGGCGTTGTCTGATCATCTGTGGTGGCAACGGCCGTTGTGGCCACAATCTTGACCCAAATCGGATCACCAAATACATTGCCGCGATCATCTTGCATGCGCCATAAACTGCTGTAAGCTGTCGGTGCGCCATTGATTGCTGGTGGTACGCTCATGGCAACCGAGAGGACAACTTCCTCGCCCGGTTTTGCTGCTGGAACCAGGTGACTGGGATTGCCGGCAGCCATTTGCAAATCGCCCTGGATGAAGATTAAACGGAAGCCCGTGCCCCAATGACGGCTGCCCGTATTTTTTACTGTCCATTGTTTCTGGAAACTGCCGCCAGCCACAAGTGGCGTGCCGTCTGCAATGGTGCGGTCGGCGATGAATTGCATACCGACCGTGCGTACATTTGATCCGGCCGTTGAGGCGGGAATGACGGTTAACTCTTCAAACAAGAAACCAAAGGACACATCTTGGGGGTCACGTAACTGCCAATGGCTGCGATAGGTACGGCCGAATATTTCCGGCGCAGTCATATCTAACGTGATCTCGATTCTTTGGCCGGGAGCAACAGGTAGATTCGTAGCAACTTCTGATAAGCTGCAGCGTGTTTTGGACATCATGGTGGCAGGATTATCGCCACGCGGCGTATAAACTAAGGAGTAATTCGCATCCCAAGTTGTGGTGCCGCTGTTTTTGAAATAGAAACTGCTGCTGAATTCGCTGCCTGCGGGCACGGCGTTGAGATTGGTGAGTGTTGAACTGTAGGAATCATAGGTCGCTTCAGAAACTTCTCCGAAGGCGGCGGCTTTGGCAACGGCCGTACCATGTTCCCGCATCTCAACAAAGGCATCAAACAGGCCGGGCTTTTCTTTACCGTCGGCCGTGAGTACACCCGCATTTTCCATGCGATCTGTCCAGGCAAACCAAATGAGTGCGGGCACATAATCGGCATAGTCATCGGTGACCACCTCGACAACCTCGCTTAAATATTGGGCAATCGCTGGATAATGCTCTGGACCAATGACGTTTGCATGGCCGGGAATGCCAAATTCCGTGATCCACATTGGCTTGTCGGGGAAGGCGGCTTTGAACTGGTCTAAGGCTGCCATCAGCGTGCCGAACTTTTGATTGTAGAAGGCATCGTGTTTGACGAAACGGCCGTATGGATGGCAAGCCAACGCATCAACCGGTAAGCGTCCACCCAAAGCTGCACGCACATCACGCACATATTTGATGGCACGATCCGGCCCGGAGTTCAGACCCCCGATGAGCACTTTCGCACCGGGATGGTTTGCTCGAATCGCTGCCGAAGCCTTGTCGAGCACAGGGGCAAAGTTATGTGCCGCAATTGGAATGGCCGATGGATTGCTGGGGTCTGTATCTTGCTCATTAAAGACCTGATAAGCGACTCTATCCCCAAATTCGGCGCACAGCTTGGCGACACGCCCACATGCTTGCGCAAATAGATTCGCATAGGTATTCCAATCGCCGCTGTCCCAGGGTGCATTACCCCATTCGGTATCTTGATGTAACACAAGCACAGTGCCGATGTTGGCTGCGGCATAGCTTTGAATGATCGCTCGGTAACGTTGATGGTATGCTTTTTCAGGGCTGAGTTTCAGACGTGAGGCGAAGAAGGGGAAACGCACCCAACTCAAGCCGCGCAGCCGTTCGATATCCAAATCATGGACTTCTGGATTGAGATTCATTCCAGGTTGGAACGGCCGTTGTTCCTTGGGTACGACTATTTGTGTGCTGCTGTTGACCCCAATTTTTAGCCAGCGCGTACCACCGAATGGATTGCCACTGCCATCTTTTAACTGCCAATGAAATGCATAGGCCCCTGCTTGTTTTGGGGCCACAAATTCGAACCGCAAGACCACAGTTTCGCCCGGATTGATGCGGTCTCTTCCGGTTAATTCGCGCAAAGTTGCGGTTGGTTTTGCACCCATAAGATCGCTGATTATTCCTTGGGTATCGGCTGTCGATTGTGGGCTGTAGGTTACCTGAAACTCCCCTGCCCATGGGGCTGTGCCGCTGTTTTGCAAGGTCCAGATACCAGCAAATTCACGACCGGGCAATAGATTGTTAAAATCACCGGCGCTGTTTTCAAAATTGACAGTTACATATTCAAATGTTCCGGCGGGTGGAATAAATCCGCCACTTGATTCTTTTTCTACAACGGCTCGCAGCCAGCGCACAGGGCCAAAAGCTTTGCCGTTGGCATCTTGTAGCCGCCAATTGGTGGCATAAGTGTCCACTTTAGTTGGTGCTTTGAAATTGAGGCTTAGCTGCACTGTTGCGCCCGGTTTGACTTCTGTTACTGAGGCGATCTCGCTGAGATTGAAGCTGGTCTGATTGCTGAGGGGAGTGCGGGTGTAAGCGGCCGTTTCAGGATGTGTTTGTTCGGTGTAGGCGAGTTGGTAACGGCCGTTCCATGTCGTTGTGCCCGTATTCTTAAATATCCATGTGGCTTTGAAACTGCTGCCTGCCGGCACTTTGTCCAAATCGACACCAGGCAAAAAACCGGCCGCTGCAGCGCCATCCTTCCCTGTGGTCATGACCACTCCCCCGTTGGCAGTCACACCTCCGGTTGCGGGTAAAACCGGTGCTGGGTTGGCAAGCTCAGTCTCAATTGTGGTTGTGGTCACATATTGGGTGAGCCATGCGCTGTGTCCATTTAGTTTGTTACGCAGATTTTTCCATTCTGGTCCGCTGTGAGTATTCCAGATAACGCGGCCCACGACTTCTGGCCATTGCGCATCCATGTTGCACAACTCCATTACCTCAGCACGGAACTGGTCTTTGCCGGGGATGTTGTCGTAGCTCCAGGCCGACTCGCTGATAAATGTGCGCGGCCGTCGAATGCCTAACTCATCACAAACCTCAAACAAAAGCTGCGACGAGTTGATTGTATGTGGTACGTACAATGATTGCGGCGATTTCCAATCATGGCCGGGCACACCATGTTTGGCCTCATGCAAGGTCCACAAGCAGCGGTGCCAATTGTCTGCGAACAAGCGTAGTAAATCGACAAAATGGTCACGAATTTCTTGCTGATTCGGGGTGCCGGCATTAAAACCAGCCAGAGCAGGATTCCAGCCATCGGCGAGCATCATTTTCGCGATCTCTACACAGAATTGACCGATAAAGTGGGTCTGATCGGGTTTTTCTTTGACCACACCAGGCTCATTAATCGGCTCGATATAGATGACATCCTTGACTTCTTCAAGCTGTTTGGGCATGGTTTGTTTGATGGCTTGCCACATTTTGGCTGCGGAGGCGCGTGGGTCTTTGATGTTCAGGTCGGGATGGTCATCGGCCAGGCCGCCTGGTTTGGTTTGGCGAAAAATAACAATATGCGGTACACCACTATCTTTGGCGATTTTTGCCGCCTGATGTGCCCAGCCATCGGCATCTACAGATTTAGCACACGATGCTTTGCCCTGGGCAGTCAATGCCTTTAAGCGTTCGCTGCATTTGTCACTAGGGCCATGAAAATCAATGATTGGATGTGTTTTAATTGTCATTTATTTCTCCTTTGCTTTTGAACCACAGAGAGCACTAAAAGCACAGAGTTTTTTATTGTTTTTACTCAAATCCTCTGTGGTGAATTTATTATCCGCCGACTGCGCCGCCAGTATAACGATATATCAGCGCTGATTTGATGGCGTCGCGCAGGTTGTCGTTGTTGGAGCGGGACGGATTGCGTTGGCCGTAGGAACTCATCAACGAACGTAGTTGGCCAATTTGATCGGCGGGTGTGATTGGGTCGATGATTAGATAATCATCCCCTTCTGGGGTGCGCTGTACAATAATGACCCAATGTTGATCGATGTTATCATCGCGTAGATTAAAATCGACTTGTGCGATGACAGCTTGCCCGCTTGCAAGTGCGTTATCGATGCGTTGGATCGGGTCTGTATTTGGGTCCCATTCTGTATCTGGAATATCCGGTAAACGGCGTGAGCGTATATTTTTGCTTTGCACTAAGCCTGCCAGCAATGTTGCCGGCGCGATGAACTGCACGGCCGATCCCCGGAAGCCCCGTTCAGGTGTATGACCTTGCAGGCGTTGGTTGATTTGGTCTGGGGTAATTGGCAGGCCATAGGCGCTTAACATCATGGCGTAGCATGTGAGCAAACAACCCCAGGAACCAATGGTTTGGTTGCCATTGCCCAGGCGTTGGTTGACCCAACGTGGGTCTCTTTGTGAATACCAGCGGCTGGTGTCATTGAACAGGGTGAAGGCGGTTTGTACCTGCGAGGAGGTGACAGTGATTTTTACCCACAACGGATCACCAAAAAAGTTGCCGCGATCATCTTGCAGCCGCCAAGAACTGCTGAAATTGGCGCTGCGGCCGTTGCTAACCGGCGGTGCACTCATGGGAATCGAGAGAATGGCTTCAGCACCTGGTGCTGTTTTGGGTACAATATGCGAAGCAACTCCGCGTGCCATCTGTAAATCACCCGCCATATAGACCAGCCGGAAACCATCGCCCCATTGCCGGCTGCCGTTGTTAAGCACGCGCCATTGTTTATGGAAGGCGGCACCTGCTTGCAATTGTGTGCCGTCGGGGATGGAATGATCTGCTAAATAGGTCATTTTAGATTGGCGCGTGCCAGGACCGGCAATAATGGGCGGTATGACAGTGATTTGGGCGTACAGATGGCCAAAGGGTTTATTATTGGCATCGCGTAATTCCCAGCGGCTGGCATAACTACGGCCGTACTGCTCTGGCGCGGTCATGGTCAACTCAACCACAATTTGATCGCCAGGTGCAGCGTTATTTGGCGTGGCGACTGCATTTAGATTGAAACTCGTCGCTTCAACCATAGGATCATTGGTTGGTTGGCCGTTTAGGGGCGCATAAACCAATTTATAGCCAGTATCCCAGGTTGTGGTGCCACTGTTGCGGAAGGTCCAGCGATTTGTAAAGCTGCTGTTTGCAGGTACGGCCGTATGGTTGATTAATGTTGTCTCAAAACCCAGAAATTCAGCATCGGGGCCGGCGGTAAAAGCGAGTGCTTTGGGCGTTATTGCGGCGGCGCCCATATCGAGCATCAGCTGGTAGGCGTCGGCGATTTCAGCCTTCATGCTGCCATCTAGCGTGACAATGCCAGCGTTTTCGCTGACATCCGACCAGGCAAACCAAAGCATGACGGGCACATGGTCACTATGATTATCGGCGATTTCAATGATGATCTCACGTAGATAGGTGGCGATAGTTCCATAATATTCTGGTCCCAATACCGTGCTGTGACCAGGTACGCCGATTTCGGTGATCCACAGAGGTAGCTGTGGAAACGCTTGTTTGTAGACTGTCAAGGAATCTGCCAGCAGACCGATCTCTTTGAAGTTAAAAGGGGCATGTTTGACGTAACGGCCGTAGGGATGACAAGCTAACGCATCGACCGGCAAACTGCCGCCCAATCTGGCTTGGACACGTTGCAAATATTGTACAGCATTGTGTGGTCCGGTTTTCATGCCGCCCAAGACAATCGTTGCATGAGGATCGACTGCACGGATCGCTTGTGCTGCTTTTGCAACGACGATGGCGAACTTTTCGGGCGGGATGCCAATCGCGGAGGGATTGTGGTAAGGGGCATCACTGCCAAAGCCGCTGTCGGTTTCATTATAAATCTGATAGGCGACCATCTCGCTGAATTCAGTACAGGCTTGTGCCACACCCGCGCATGCTCTGGCGAAACGTTCAGCATAGAGTTCCCAGCCGCCATGATCCCAAGGTGCATTGCCCCATTCGGTATCTTGATGCAATACCAGCAGTGATTTGATACCCGCATTGGCATACGATTGAATGATGTGGCGGTAGCGTTTTTGATATGCTTCACCGGGGCTGTTGTTTTCCCGGGATGCCCAATAGACAAAACGTACCCAGCCGAGACCGCGTAAACGCTCGACATCCAGCCCATGACCGCCATTGGGGTTGATATTCATGCCGAATTGGATTGTTGCAGTTATTGGGTCGGGGGGCGGTGGCGGTGTTACGATGATGGCAGCGACGCTAATAATCATCCAGCGTAAGCCACCAAAAGGTTGTCCATCTTTAGGTTGCATTTGCCAGTTAAAAGCATAATTTCCAGGCTGCTGCGGTGCGACAAAATCGAGCTTGAGTGCTGCCGTTTCGCCTGGATCAACATGATCAACGCCAGCAACTTCGTGTAGCGAGTATAAGTTCTTACCACCCAGTAAATCCAGAACGCTATTTTCCGTTTCGGGGCGATGGATTGGTGTGTATACGATGCGCATATCGCCACTCCAGGCATTTGTGCCGTTGTTGCGTACTGTCCAAATGCCGCTAAAACGGCGACCTGGCATTAGATTTTCATGATCGCCAGCGCTGTTTTCAAAGTTGAGCAGTTCATATGCATTGGTGCCCGCAACAGTGGCAATTGTCCAGCGAATAGGGCCAAAATGTCGGCCGTCGCTGGTTTGTAACTGCCAGTTTGTTGCGTATGTTCCCGGTTTTGCAGGGAGTTTCAGTACCACGGTCAAGCTTACCGTCTGTCCGGGTTCTACCTGATCAATCGTGCCAAGCTCTGTGATGGGAAAAGTCGTAACCGTCGAAAGGGGCAGGCGAGTATGTTGGCTCGTTGCAGGATTGGCTTCATGTGTATAGGTTAACTGATAGCTGCTGTCCCATGTGGTTGAACCGCTGTTTTTGAAATCCCAAGTGGCTTTGTAAACGGTTTGCGGCGGCAGTGCTTGCTGCAGATCAATATCAGCCGCAAAGCCAGCAGCTTCGGCGGCATCATGCAGTTGTGGTTGACTTTTGGGGGGGATGGCAGCAACGGCCGTATACTCGCGGTCGCCCATATGTGGTTGGTTGTCTTTGGAATAAAGGTCACTACCCAGACGGAAAAACGAGATACCTGCTGCCCCTTTGCGCCATGCCTCGACACCTTGTTGTGTAATTTCTGTCGGTGTTGGCCTGTCGAAATCTGCGGCCGTCTGCAGCATGGGAATGATGGGTAAATTAAACGGCCGCATATTTTTAAATGCATCGTCGAGGTGTTGGCTAATTGATTTATGGCGGCCAAACAGCACTGGATAAACCATTGGATGCAGACTGTTGACATGGTTTATCCAAGGTGTGACGAATATGTTAAAGGGTCGATTGCGACGGCCGTCTACTGACAGACCAATGTGCACATCCTCACCTATCCGTTGACGGATATGGTTCATGAGGATATGTGCTTCATTAGCAGTCGTACCTTGCCAGTAAAATTCTCCATGTTCGACGTCGAGGATAAGTGATTTGACGCCAGGAACCAAGGCGGCCTGTGCAAACAGATCCGCTTCGTGCGGTAGATCGATCGTTTTAAGCCCGCGTGGCACACCCCAAACATGAACTTCAAGCCCTTCGGCAGCAAACGCATCTACCCATTCTTTGATGCGTTCAGGTCCGGTAATTGCTTTGCGGTCATTGTCAAACGGTAAATCGCCCTGCCATTTAATCCCATTACTGGTTTTGAGCATAATACCGGCGACATTGGGCATTTTCTGGCGCAAGATAACGGCCGTTTCTACGGCCGTTGCCCCTGGAGTTGTAATACCTTTCCAATTTACGAGCAAAATTTTACCATCATATGGCGTACTCATTTGCACCCTCCAAAAACTATTCGATTGTGTTCACTTCAAACTAGTATAATCTGTAACTTTGGGTTATTTAATTAACCCAAAATAAAGCATCAACAACATTATGTCAAATATTTTAATTTATGTCAAATGAAAGCAAGACCCTTAGGGTCTTGCCAGGTATTTAAGGCTGGGTATTCCACGCAGTCATATTATTAAAAACTGGTGTTGTGATGCGTGTGGCCGAGTTGCTGGATTGTCCACCATAAGCATGAATACCGAAAGCTGTACGTTCACCATTTTTTATGCGATAAACGGCCGCACCGCTTTGTCCACCGGCCGTATCAATATCATAAAAAACTTTGCGGCTGGTAACTGAAGCAATTTTGTTGTGGTCGTACCATTGTGTACCGGCCGGTGAAATTTGCGGATAACCGGAAAGATTGCCCGTAGCAGCCAGTAATTCTGATTTTGAAAGTACGCCGAAGCCTAAAGTTCCAACTGTGTCACCTAAAGTTGTGGGGATAACCAGAGCACCATAATCGTAAGTTGGGTCACCATCAACTGTCCAACCGATGACCGAGTGGAAAATGGTGCTGGTGACTGAGCCATAGGGCAGTTCTGTGCCATTGCGCCCTGCCATCACATCAATTCTTTTCACCCAACCATTCCGTTCTGGAATGGGATTGTTTTTGATGTAGACCACATGTCCGGCTGTAATCAACGTGCGCGGACCAATAAACCAGCCCGTGCCAATCCACCTGGAGTTGTCGGCAGCGGTGATCAGCAACGAAGCATGTACTCGCCAGGGATAAGCATCTGTATTGGTGATGCGTACCCGGTCGTCGGGACCATGGACTGTTTTTGCCGCAGGTGGCAGTGGTCCATAGGATGCTGCGGCAATATCTTGTAATTCTTCCATATCGTCGGGCACTGAAAAACTAGCGGCTGAAACAGATTTTGCCTGTGTCATGCCTGCCACGATTTCTATATCGCTGTCTTCGATTTCGCCGGCACTGGGTTTGATACCCATGGTTGCGGGTTGGAAGCTAAGGTGGCTGATCTCTTCGTCATCTTCGATTTGGTTGGTGACGGGAGTGTGTTTGCCGGTGGGGACAACAACATCTTGAATATTTAAGGCTGCTTTCACTGCCCGTAAGACGTTGAGACGGCCGTAGCCCATCTCATCGTTGCGACCATCAGCATAAGGTATAGAACCAATTTTATCTGCTGTGTTGCGAATAATCACACGCGCTTCTTCCTCGGTAAGGTTTTCATCCGCAGAAAGAATAAGGCCAACTGCACCAGCAACAATTGGTGTAGCAGAAGAGGTGCCATTGAAGCTCGCATAGTAATGGCCATCATCATCCGTGTTATAGCCACCACTGCCTGTAATATCAGTTGTAAAGTTATGCACACCAGGCGCAGCCACATCCACACCAGGACCAAAATTAGATCCCCACCAAGTTTCTTTATCTTGGCTGGTCTTTGTCTTAAATTCATCAAACTCATTGCTTGCCGAAACGGTCAACACATTGTCAAGGGTTCCTGGAAAGGTAACCGGACCACTATCATTGCCGGCTGCAATCACAATCACACAGCCCTTGCCATTCCGCCCTTGTGTGCGTGCACGTTCAAATGCGTTCATTATTGCGGAAGAAGGAGAACCACCGCCCCAACTGTTGCTAAGAATGTCAGCCCCATTTTCCCATGACCAATCAATGGCACGCCTGATGATTGAATTGCTTGTCACCCAATTACCTTTAGGATGGTTGGATTGCGCAATTCGTACCGCCAACAGCGAACAGCCGCCGCCAATACCTTGCATGCCCAATGCATTGCCATGAATACCCGCTGCCAGACCTGCACAAGCTGTGCCATGTGCATCCCATGGCTTGGGTTCTTGGAATGTGTCATCGTCAATACCATCATAGCTGCCTACGATGGCTGCTGCTAAATCTTCATGGGTAGTGTCAACTCCCTCATCCAAAATCGCGATTTTAATATCCGGGTTACCTAGCTTAAAACTCCAGGCATCGATGGCTTTACATAGCTTAAGAACATATTGATCTTTGCTATTGGGATCTGTGGGATTGGGAGACGACAGCGGATTGTTATGTACCATATGCTTACCAATGGTCACAAAATCAGGTTCAGCATAATCAACATCATCTAAAGCATTAAGTTTGGCGGCAAATGCGAAAGGATCTTCTGTTGCATCGATGGTAACTAGAAATTCGTCTTCGTGGCGCTCCAATACTTTGCAGCCATGATCTTGTAGCAACTTTCTGCTGCCTTTTACATCTGGTTTGAAGCCGACAAGTAAACGATCTGTCGCGACAATGTGATTGTTGCCAATTTGGAAAACAGGTGCAGCGCGTGCGACGTCATCGGATGCATTCATTACAGAATTCGCAGCAGCAAATCTGTCTGTATCAGGTCGCGGAGTTTTGGCGACTTCGAGAATGGTGTATTTCTCTTCAGGTACTTCAAAACGTTCGGAAAAGTCTCCAATGACTGGCGACTTTGCTACAGCGGCTCGTGTACTATGAAGAGCTGGCTCAGCAAATCGAACGGCGATTAGGTTTTTATCTTCGTTCAGGACAATTTTTTCTCCATTTACAATATATTCGTAGGGCATAATTTAGGTCTCCTTTTGAATGAATGTGGTCAACAAAAAACGTCAGTTGTCTATTTTGGCAATGGAATTGCAGGATGCGGCGTTTGAGAGGGTGTGTGTTGGTTCACCTTATCATGTTTTTTCAACAGTTCTTGTCTTGACATCAAAATTGTTTGACGTATTAAACTAAAATTGCGGGTTCAGAACGAGGTAAACGTCTACCCTTGACTGATAATTTATTATTATAAATGATAAAGGGGTCGTTCGTCTATAAGAAAATTGGACACTAATATAATATTATACATTTGGTTGTGTGCGCTTTCAATTGTGGTATGCGGGAAAACGGCAAAATTACACGCCATACCGCAGCTGTATTGCTATTTTGCTGTAAATGAATTCACAGCCTGACTAAGAAAACGTGTTTCAATACGTTGAGCAGCACATTTTAATTTGTTATAACAGGTTTTCTCTTTTAGACGCCAAATTCATTCGGAGGCTCTGTTTTTGGGGCAGGGTTTTTGGAGGTTACAAGTAGCCAAGAATGTCTGATTTGTTTACACTAGAGTTAAAGCTAGGAAAATTTAACCGCCTCTGCAAACGCATTTTATTTTTTGATCAAGTCAAAATGCCGTATCCACTTGGTGGCGTCGAATGACATATGTTAATCAAATTTTGGCACAGCCTTAACCAGCGCAGTTTATCAGTACAAATCATTTTTAGTTTTGTAATCATTATTATCTTTACTGCCTTTGCTGTTGGACTGCCGGCAATCTGGCTCATCCGTAACCAGAGTGAAATGCAGGCATGGGCACAGGTAGAGCAGGGCAGTCGTGCAACCCGCTCTCTACTAATTGCCACGCAGAAAGAGGTGAATGGTTTGGCTTTGTTGACAGCACAACGGCCGTTAATACCTGAACTGATAGCCCAAAACAATATAACCGACTTGCAAATTTTCTTGAATACATTACGCGAAGGCACCGATCTTGATCTCTTGTTAATATGTGATAGTTCGCAGAAACCCGTTATCAGTGTTGGTGACCTGGTTGAGAGTAATTTGTGTTTGCAAACAACGGTGCCGGGTTATTACATTAATCCTGAGAGCGATGGCAGACGGATGTGGATATTGGGCATCGAGCCGATTGAGAGTACGGCCGAATTATCCAACTATGTCATCGTCGGTATCGCTCTTGACAATACCTTTGCGTCTGAACTGCGCAGCCAGACAGGATTAGAACATACCTTACTGGTGAATAATGAAATCGTGGCTAGCAGCTTGCCACTAGATGCTGCCCGTACCGCTTCAACGCAGCTAAATGGCGAGAATGAAAATGCAATCATTCGTACCATTTTGCGTCTGGATGGCAAACCATATTATGCGGCTCTTTTGCAATTAGACCAACCGGCAATCGTTGATGAAGTCGCCTTGCAAGTTTCCAATATCACTGTAACCCAGCAGCGGCTTGTTAACCTCATGGTCGGCAGTATTATTGCTGCAATGATTGTTGGTTCGCTGTTAGGTGTATTTTTGGCTCGACGTATTAGTTGGCCTTTACGTCAGCTCACACAGGCAGCGATGGCTTTAAGTACAGGTGACATGGATACGGCCGTCGCGGTCAATTCACAAGTACAAGAAGTCACTATGGTCGCGCAGGCGCTGGAAAAATCGCGTACTGATTTACAAAAATTGCTCACTGAACTACGCCAGACCAATGCCTGGAACGATCATCTTTTGAAATCTATTTCAGAAGGGATTGTGGTGTTGGATGAAAACGGCCGTATCACGTTATTCAGTCCTGGTGCTGTGAGAATTTCAGGGTTTGCACAAGAAGATGCCCTCGGTCGCAGCACTGATGCAATATTTCACTTAGCTGAAACTGACGAACCCTTCAGTCACTTTTTGCCGCAGCCGGGCCATCCATATAAAGTAACGTTGAAACGTGTAGATGAGCGGCTGATCACCGTTGCCGTGACTGCGGCCACGCTTTCCCTGCCCTCCATTGGCAAAGCAGGGGTTGCCCTGGTTTTTCGCGATATCAGCGATAATGAACGCATTCATCATCTTTTGGGTCAATTTTTAGCCAATATTACGCATGAATTTCGTACACCTTTATCTGCCCTGGCTGCTTCCACTGAACTGCTAATAGATCAGGCCGAAGATTTAACGACTGCAGAGTTACAAGAACTGTTGAATTCGCTGCATTTAGGCGTTTTGGGTTTACAAACCTTGATAGATAATTTGCTGGAAAGTGCCAGCCTCGAAGCGGGTCGTTTTCGTGTTTACCCCAAGCCGATTAATGTACGCAGCATCATCCTGGAAGCGGCCACAACAATGAAACCGTTACAAATTAAATATAGTCAGCGTATTCATTTGGAACTGGCAGACACTTTGCCGCAAGTACAAGCAGATCCGCGCCGTACCACTCAGGTAGTCGTCAATTTGTTGTCAAATGCCATAAAATATAGTCCAGATGGCAGCGAAATCAGCGTTACGGCCGTTGTAACGGATGGCTTTGTACGTGTGGACGTGGCAGATAGAGGACCGGGTGTACCACCAGGCTATCGCCCCGATTTATTTCGCCGCCTGGCTCATCCAGGTCTAGAAAGCAGCAAAGCCCAATATGGAGTGGGTTTGGGATTGTCTGTCGTTAAGGCGATTGTTGAGGCACAAGGTGGTCAAGTCGGCGTTGAAGATCAGTCTGGTGGTGGATCGATATTTTGGTTTACGATTCCAAAGGTAAGAGAACTATGAAGGTATTAATAGTAGATGATGATCGGACACTTTCCGATTTAGTTGCTTTTACACTGCGTCGTGAAGGGTATGAAACTTTGCAAGTATTTGACGGCGAGACTGCTCTGGATCGCTGGCGAGAAAATGATCCCGATCTGATTCTCTTGGATGTTAATTTGCCCAAGCTGGATGGATTTACTGTGTGCCGTACCATTCGCCGCGAACAAGTCGAGGTCCCTATCATTATGTTAACAGTTCGTGATGAAGAAGATGACCTGGTTACTGGTTTGGGGCTGGGGGCCGATGATTATATCAATAAACCGTTTAGCCCACGCCAATTGGTAGCACGCATTCAGGCTGTAATGCGTCGCACAGGAAAAGCACAAGCCACAGCCATACGCCAGGCAAATAATTTGTCACTAGATAGTAATCGTCGTGAAGTGCGGGTTAGTGGTGGACCAGCGATTGCTTTGACCGCTTTAGAAAACCGCCTTTTGGATTACCTGATGGCAAATGTTGGCCATGTGCTGCCAAATGAAGCCATTATCAACCATGTATGGGGTGCTGATGGCGCTGATCGCGATATGTTGCGCCAAATTGTACGCCGTCTGCGCAGTAAAATTGAACCAGACCCGGCTAACCCAATCTATATTGAAACCATCCCCGGCTTGGGTTATGGCTTTGCGCGTTCTGCCTGATTGCTTTTTGTCACAACTTTATCACAAGTTGATCATCATATTTATCATCCCCTGGGTTTAAACTACAAACAAAATTTAAGGATCTTGGGTTGAATGGAATATTTTGAAGATTATGGTGGTGCGCTTGCGCGTCTCAGCCGCACAAAAGTTGGTGGCCCAACTGGAGACAACAGTTGGCGTCGGGTGAAGTTGATTTGCCGGCGGTTCTGTTGATTTGAAGATGGCGTACTATGAAGGCGTTGGTGGGGCTAAGGCAAATCTAAGCCGTTCGCTTGTAAGTGTGCTGCCGGCAGCGACGCCCATTCCACCCCAAGCGGCGAACCTGGGAACGGCGACGGTTGCCAGCCCATTATCTATTGGAGTAACACGATGTTTCGACAACAATTGTCACTTGCTTCTTTTTTCAATCTGATGGTATTGTGCCTGCTTCTAGCGGCTTGCGGGGATACCGCTGCCCCAACGGCCGTCTCCAGCCCACCGCCGCCTACCGCCACAATTCCCCCCGTGATGACTCCCACTATCATCATCCCGGAAACAGCGCCAACCGAGCGACCTCATGAAACGCCAACCGCAGCGTCTACCCTTCAACCAACAGCCGACATCATCCCCCGCGAGATGCCACGTTTTGCCCAATTTAAACAAACGGCCGTTGATGTAGCCCCCGCTATGTTTCATGAGTCTATCGCC
>JAGRDI010000316.1 GCA_020432765.1 Anaerolineales bacterium
TCTCCTCTGGAAAAATAAAAACGCCCGATTCCTGCATTATACAAGAATTTCATTGCTAACGGACTATTATCTTTGTCAACTGCATAATCGTTTGGATGATTTTAGTCGCGTAACAAAAATCATGAGCTGCACATGATCTTTGTGGTTCTCTAACTTTTGGCATAGAGTAAAATCTGCGTTCTGGTTGATGTGTTTTTCTTTGCCACCAATTATCATGCATATAAGAACTATGGAGGCAATCATGAAACATGTAACCATTGCTCTGATCGTCGCCCAACCCGGTCCTTTGCGTAACAGTTTGCAAACGCTGTTAACAACCTTTCCGGATATCGAAATCGTCGCTGAGGCGCGTACACCAGCCACACTCATGCGTTTGGGTGACACTTTACAACCAGACCTGGTTTTGATTGAAGCGGATGAGAAAAACGCTACGGCCGTTGCCCTCCAACAGATCAAGCGCGAATGGTTACACAGTAAATGTGTTGTATTGGTTGATACGCAAAGGCAGATGGCAACGGCCGTTGCCGCAGGCGCAGATCTGACCCTGTTTAAGGGTTGTCGTGCAACCGAACTTATTGACAAGATAGAAGCATTATTGGTCAGAGACAATGTCAATTTTTCGGAATAAAAATCAGTAAGTTGGAGGTCTAACATGAATACAAATCAGGCAAATTATGAAAGTTTACGCCGGCAATATATGGCCTATTTCCAGGATGGCATCTGGGACATCGTCTTAGGCCTATGGATCGTTCTGGGAGGTATTATGATGTTGGCCGATATGGTGTATCTGACAGCCGTCTGGGTCATCCTCCTGGCTCCAATCGTTTGGGCCGGCAAGCGTTGGATTACCATGCCGCGTCTCACTGATGATGAACTAAACGAAGTACGGCCGTATCAAGTCAATAAAACACGCGGTCTGATGTTGGTTGGCGGGTTGGTTTTGTTAGTAGCCGGCACATTCGTATTGGGCACCTTTTTCGTTGACACAGCCTGGGCCGTACCAATGCGGACCATCTGGATGTTAATCGCCTTAGGCACATTCGTTGCTCTCCTGATCTGGTTTGGTCTGCGCTTTAAGTCACCACGCTGGTATGGTTATGCGGGCTTGCTGCTGGTCAGCACACTGGCTTTTACCATGTTGGGTTGGTCTGATTTGCCCGGCATGATGATCGGCATAGGCTCCGTGATAGTCCTTGGGGGCATCATTGTACTGATCCGTTTTTTAAACAACCATCCGGTTCTGCCAGATAAAGAACTGGACTGGTAAGGGCGCACCTGCGTGTGCGCCCAAAGGGGTGCAAAAATGAAATACAGAGTCCATCGTTTCGATATTAGTATGACCAGAGATCAACGCAAATTGGAAACTTTTTTGAACAGTCTGGATGGTGAAGTGGTGGCTGTTATCCCCAATGTGACACCCATCCCGGCCACATTCGTTGACTTTTTGCTGATTGTAGAAAAACTAAACTGATTGGGGAAAATAACCAATATTATCGCCACCATCATTTATGCGCGGTGGGAATTAATTTTTTAATCACCACACATAGGTAGAGGTGTGAGCGGCGGGATGGGATTTTATCTTGCAGAACGGGATGTTCGCCCGCCATACTATACTCATCGCGTACTGACACTTTTTTGCCTTGTTAGCCAAAATGAAACTAGAAATAGGCCGGCGAAAACCCCATCCAAAATTATCGTAGTAATCCATTGACTAGATATTCGACCTTGTAAATATAACCACATCAATGCAGCCGGACCGCTTGCTTTTGCAAAAAAAGCGGGAATCATCATTGGGCGATATCGTATCGGATCCTTGGACAAGAAAAGGTACAATATCTGCCAGCATATATTCAAAATAACAAAACCGTAAAAAAATTCTGGATGGCTAACCGCAGGCGGCATGATCTGCTCAATCAGCTTCTCAGCGAAAAGTATAGGCACCATCACAATTAGGCCAAATATGCCTGCTAGTCGAAAAGTCCATCTGGCGAGTTTCATATCCTGGTCCATAGGGTTGGGAAATATCCTTCTTGGGGTTTAAAATCGTCTAACTTTTTAACTGCCACGATAATTTCTGCTTCATGTTTTCAAATAATCCAAAACAAGCGCCGCAAATTCATCGGGCTTTTCGCGGTGGGGGAAATGCCCCACCTGCGATATGATTTTGTATGCATACGAGCCGGTAAATGCTTTAGATGTTTGTGGCATCACTTCAACATCCAAGGCTCCATCCGCGTCGCCAACTATGCAGAGTGTGGCAACGGCCGTTTTTCCCACCAAAACTTTTTGCACTTCCTGATTATTTCGATTAGCTGCAAACGACCAGTAATAGCCTAAAGCCCCCTCAACCGCGCCCGGTTGGGCGTAGGTTTTTTTGACTTGTTCGGTATCAGCGGGTGTGAACGGCCAGGTGGGTGACCAGCGTTTGTAGATTGAATCGACGAAAGCAAAATGATTGCGTGGTAAACGCCATTTAATCCAGGGCTTGAATTGGAATGTAAGGAAATGGCGCGACCTCCAGAGCGTTTGAGGCGTAAACCGCAGCGTGCGCGGATGTGGAATCGCAACCGCCACCAGCTTTGTGATTTTTTCAGGATATAGATTGGCAGCGGCATAACCTGCCAGAGCGCCCCAATCATGCCCGATGACAATCGCTTCGTCCGCACCTAAAGCGGTGATTAAGGCCCCAATATCCGCACCCA
>JAGRDI010000317.1:0-805 GCA_020432765.1 Anaerolineales bacterium
ACCCAACTGGTCGTCGATAATGTCTCCCTGGCATTTGGCGGCGTGCAAGCCCTGCGTGATGTCAGTTTTGAAGTGCAGCAGAGCAATATCACCGCCATCATTGGCCCCAACGGTGCCGGCAAAACCAGCCTGCTCAACTGCATAAGCGGCCTCTACCATCCCCAAGAAGGCAGCATTACCTTCAATAACGGCCACAAACACACCCTCACCAATATGAAACCCAGTCAAATCGCCAAACTTGGCATTGCACGTTCTTTCCAAAACATCGAACTGTTCAAACATATGACCGTACTCGACAACCTCATGCTGGGACGACATGTGCATCTTAAATCCAACTTACTTTGGGGCGGGCTCTTCTGGGGACGTGCGCAAAAAGAAGAGATCGAAAACCGCGAATTTCTCGAAGACATCATCGACCTGCTCGAAATCGAAGCGATCCGCAAACAAGCCGTCGGCACCTTATCGTATGGTCTGCAAAAACGCGTCGAACTCGGCCGGGCTTTAGCTGTACAGCCCAGCCTGCTCGTGCTCGATGAACCCATGGCCGGCATGAACAACGAAGAAAAAGAAGATATGGCCCGCTTCGTCCTCGATGTCAACGAAGAACATGGCGTCAGCATCATCATCATCGAACACGACATGGGCGTGGTCATGGACATTTCTGACCACATCGTTGTGCTCAACTTTGGTATGAAAATTGGCGATGGCAGCCCCGACGAAGTCCAGCAAAATCCCGAAGTCGTGCAAGCGTATCTGGGCGACGATGTAGAAGCATTTTAATTTAGGCAGTACGCAGTAAGAAGTA
>JAGRDI010000317.1:844-6143 GCA_020432765.1 Anaerolineales bacterium
TACTCCTTACTCCTTGAAAGACTAACTATGGCAGAAACATTCCCACAATTACTCCTCGAACGAACAGAAGAATTCGGCGATTCACATGATGCGCTGCGTGAAAAGTATCATGGAGTCTGGCAATCAATTAGCTGGGCAAAGTTTGAAGAACATGTGCGTCACTTTTGTCAGGGACTCGTCAGTTTGGGGTTGACACCCGAACATACCGTCGCCATCATTGGCGATAATCGCCCCGAATGGATTTATACCGAATTAGCGGCACAGGCAGCGCGAGCCAAAAGCATCGGCATCTACCAGGATGCCGTTGTCAAAGAGATGGTCTACATCATCCATCATGCCAAAGTTAAATTCATCGTGGTTGAGGATCAAGAACAAGTCGATAAAGTTCTGGAAATGTGGGACGACCTCAAGGACACCGTTCATAAAGTCATCTACTACGATCCCAAAGGTTTACGCACCTACACCGAAGAATTCCTCATGTTTTTTGAGGATGTGGAAGCGCTGGGTGTCGAATTTGAACGCGAAAACCCGGGTTGGTATCAACGCACCATATCGGACGGCCAGGCTGACGATGTGGCCATTCTTTCGACCACATCAGGCACAACCGGCCTGCCCAAACTAGCCATGATCAGCCATCGCAATCTGGTCAGCATGGGCCATAATTTATTGGCATTAGACCCGTTGTCACCAGAGGATCGTTTTGTCAGCTTCTTGCCATTGGCCTGGATCGGCGAGCAAATGATGTCGTTTGCCTGTTTCTTGCAAAGCGGTTTCCCGCTGCATTTCCCCGAATCACCCGAAACCGCACAGGCCAATATCCGCGAAATCGGCCCCCAATCGATGTTTAGTCCGCCGCGCATTTGGGAGAATTTGGTCAGCCAGGTACTGGTGAAGATGGAAGACAGCACGCGGCTCAAACAAGCAATCTACAAGTGGGCCATCGATGTCGGTTACGAAATGGCTGATGTACGTTTCCGCAAAGAGAACCCCAGCGGCTCCTTGAAGTTAAAATACAACCTCGCCAACTGGATGATCTTCCAGGAAATTAAAGACCATCTGGGTTTGCGGCACTTAAAACGCGCCTACACCGGCGGCGCAGCTTTGGGGCCAGATGTATTCCGCTTTTTCCATGCGTTGGGCGTCAATTTGAAACAAATTTACGGCCAGACAGAAGCCAGCGGCATCAGTGTGTTGCATCGCGATGGCGATGTTAAATTCCAAACAGTCGGCACGCCGGTTCCGGGTACCGAGGTAAAAATTGCGGAAAGCGGCGAGATTTTGCTCAAGTCAGACTCGATTTTTTCCGGCTACTATGGCAATGAAGAAGCAACGGCCGAAACCCTGCAAAACGGCTGGATGCATTCAGGCGACGCGGGTTATTTTGATGAAGATGGTCATTTGATCGTTATTGACCGTGCCAAAGATGTGATGACTTTACACGACGGCACCAAGTTCAGCCCCCAATTCATCGAAAACAAATTGAAATTCAGCCCACATGTCAAAGAAGCGGTCGTTTTTGGCGGCGATTGGCCTTTTGTAGCCGCCATGATCAATATCGACATGGCCAACACCGGCAAATGGGCCGAAAACCACCAGATCGCCTACACAACCTATACCGACCTGGCGCAAAAAGATGAGGTGTATGCGCTTGTGCGTGAACAGGTCGAAACCGCCAACAGCGACCTGCCCGAAGCGGCGCGCATCCGGCGCTTCCTGCTGCTGCACAAAGAGCTGGATGCTGATGACGCCGAGCTGACACGCACGCGCAAGGTGCGCCGCAAATTCGTCGCCCAGCGTTACGACGACATCATTTCGGCACTCTACAGCCAAAATGATTATTTAGACATCGAATCGGCAATTACTTATCAAGACGGCCGTTCTGCCGTCATCAAAACCCGCTTAAAAATCGAAACCCTAAACGGCAGTCAATGATTTTGCCACGAATTTCACGAATTAGCTGCGGGTAAATATACCGCATTAAGAGAAACGATAAACATGGGTAAAAATCCACCACAACAAATGAGAATTCATAATTTCACCGAGGAGGCAGTATGGACAAATTTTTACAACTAACCCTTACCGGCTTAACCAACGGCGCGATTTTCGGCCTCGTCGCGCTGGGCTTTGTGTTGATCTATAAGGCCAGTGATGTGATTAACTTTGCCCAGGGTGATTTTATGCTCGTCGGCGCGTTTATTACCTATGGCCTGATTGTGCAAATCGGTTTGCCCTGGTCAATTAGCATCTTGCTGGCGGTCGTTATCGCCGTGATCCTGGGGGTGGTCGTCGAGCGTCTCGTTCTGCGCCCAATGATCGGCGAACCGATCATTTCGGTGATTATGGTCACAATTGGGTTATCTAGTTTGCTGAGGGCTGTAGTCACTTCACTTTGGGGCACGATGGGCCGTCAATTCCCCACTTTCCTGCCCAGTCAACCGATACAAATCGGCGGTGCAACCGTTCCGGCCGACCGGCTGATTGCGATGGCTCTGGTGATTGTGCTCTTGATTCTTTTCACCTTGTTCTTTCGATATTCCAAAGAAGGCATCGCCATGCGCGCAACGGCCGATGACCAACAGGCGGCCTTAAGCATGGGCATCAGTGTGCAGCGTGTTTTTGCGATGGCGTGGTCGATTGCGGCGGTAACGGCCGTACTCGCCGGCATCATCGTCGCTAACATCACTGAATTGAGCTTTTTTGCCATTTCGGCCGTAGGCTTATATGTCTTTCCCGTCGTCATTTTAGGCGGCCTCGACTCCATCCCCGGTGCCATCGTCGGTGGTTTGATTATTGGCCTCCTGCAAGCTTATACTGCCGGCTATTCACCCAGTCACCTGGCTTTAGCCACCGTCGTTCCCTTCATTGTACTCATCATTATCTTGATGATTAAGCCGTATGGGTTATTCGGAGAGGAACGTATCGAAAGAGTTTAACAATTGACGATTGTCAATTCATTTGCATCTGTGGATACAACAATATGGAATCTGGAATTTTTCAAACCACTTACAAAAAAGATATGGCTCTAAGGCCAACTCCTTTGATGAAATGGCGGCTGGTTATCGTGATAGTTGTTGTATGTTTATTTCCATTCTTCGGCAACACCTACCAGCTAACCCTGGCCAACCAGGTCGGCATTGCCGCCATTGCCGCCATCGGCCTCAACATCTTAACGGGGTTCACCGGACAGATCAGTCTGGGAACTGGCGGATTTATGGCTATTGGTGCCTACACATCGGGTCTGCTGGCCGCGAATTTAGGGATGCCCGGCTGGATGACCCTGCCTTTTGCTTGTGTAATGACCGCGATCGTAGGTGGAATATTCGGTATTCCCTCATTACGATTAAAAGGTTTATATCTCGCTATCGCCACGCTGGCCGCCCAAGAAATCATTCAATGGTCAATTGTGCGCTCCGCTCTGGGTACTGATGCAATCGTCGTGCCGCCGATCACTGTTTTTGGCTTGTCACTCAGCAAGCTCAAAATCGCGGGCTTCGGTGGCATTGATTTTTGGTCCTATTGGATGATCCTGTTCTGGTTGGTGATCGTAATCATCTTTGCCGTTAATCTGTTTCGTACCAAAGTCGGGCGGGCTTTCATCGCTATCCGCGATCAAGATATCGCTGCCGAAGTGATGGGCGTTGATCTTTTCCGTTATAAGCTGCTCTCCTTTGCCACTTCATCTTTCATTATTGGTCTCGCCGGCGGCTTGCTGGCTCAATATCGCGGCATCGTTAATTACGAACGTTTTACAATCGAATCATCCATTTTCTTTTTAGCCGTCATCATCATTGGTGGCTTGGGATCAATCTCCGGCTCAATTTATGGCGCGATATTTATGACACTGCTGCCCGCCATCCTCAGCAATATTGGTCAATCTTTGGGGACGACAGCCCCCAGCATCGCACGCCTGGTACCGTTTGCCCAACAAGGCGTATTTGGCATGACAATCATCTTGTTCCTGATTTTTGAACCGGAAGGCCTGGCAAAAATCTGGCGTGATATTAAAGATTATTTCCGCTTATGGCCGTTTAGTTATTAGAAGGGAATCGTCAAATCTCAAAGATTTGACGATTCTTAAAATATTAATTCCTTAAGGAGGATAAAATGTTTAAGAAGAGCACGTTATTGATAGTCGTAATATTATTAGCAGTGGCCCTCAGCGCCTGTGGAGGTGGTGGAGGTAGTGAAAGTGCTGGCGGAGATCCGATTAAAGTCGGCGCCATTTTTGATTTGACCGGCGCGACATCCGATGCCGGCACGCCTTATTCTGAGGGAGTGGTTGGTTTTATTAAATGGAAAAATGAAAACGGCGGTGTAGACGGCCGTAACCTAGAACTGCTCTCCGCCGATTATGCTTACAAAGTTGACCAGGGCGAACAGCTTTACAGCCAATATGTGAGTGATGGCGCTGTCGTTTTTCAGGGCTGGGGCACAGGTGACACCGAAGCATTACGCAGCCGTGTTGCCGCTGACGAAGTACCTTTCATGTCGGCATCTTATTCCGATGTGTTAGGCAATCCGGATGAAGCGCCCTACAACTTCTTGATCGGTACAGGTTATGGTGCTCAGGCAGTTACGGCCGTGCAATATGGTCTCGACAATGGCGGCACCAAATTCGCCATCTTCCACCACGACAGCCCCTTCGGCCAATCGCCCGTCGATATGGCCACCGCCCATGCCGAAGCCAATGGCGCTACCATGAGCGTGTTCCCCATGCCCGGCGGCGCAACAGACTTTACGGCCGAATTAACCCAGGTGCAGGAAGAAGGTATTGAGTATATCCTGATCCAAAATGTGCCCTCACCGGCAGCAACGCTGGTCAAAAACATCGCTGATTTTGGTCTGGAAAACACCCAGGTCATCTGCCTCAACTGGTGTACAGACGAACTCTTCGCATCTTTGACCGCCGAAGCGGGTGAAGGGGTGATTGGCACCAGCCCCTTCGCCTTCCCCGGCAGCGGCGCAGCTGGTTTGGAAGAGATGGATGAATACCTCAAAGCCAACGGCAGCAGCATTGAAGAAAAAGGTATCCGTTATGTGGCTGGTTGGTTAACCATGAAAATGATGACCGCCGGCATTGAAAAAGCCATTGCTGATGGCAGCGAAGTGACCGGCGCCAACATTCGTGCTGCGCTGGAAAGTATGCAAAACGTCGATACTGGCGGCATTACCCAACCGCTCAACTTCAGCGCCACGGATCATGCAGGCAACAAAGCCGTACAGTTCTTCCAAATCGAAAATGGAAAATGGAACGCAATTAGCGACTACGTAGCGGTTCCGTAAAACAGCTAATCAGCTA
>JAGRDI010000317.1:6163-9255 GCA_020432765.1 Anaerolineales bacterium
TAGTCAGCTAGTCAATCGCCGGCTGAAATGCTGACTGGCTGAAATGCTGAAACGCTTTCCGCAAGGATTAATCATGTTATCACTCAACAATATCGAAGTCATATATAACGATGTCATCCTGGTCTTAAAAGGTATGTCGCTAGAGGTGCCGCAAGGTAAGATCGTCGCGCTGCTGGGGTCGAATGGTGCCGGCAAATCGACGACACTCAAGGCAATTTCAGGATTGTTAAAACCGGAAGATGGTGAAGTGACCGATGGTGAAATCGTCTTCGAAGATGAAAATATCCATGAATATGAAGCCTCCGATATCGTTAAACGTGGTATTTTTCAGGTGATGGAAGGACGCCGCATTTTTGGGCACCTGAATGTCGAGGAAAACCTGGTTGCCGGTGGTTATACCCGTAAAGACCGTCAGGGCGTCAAACAAGATATCGAGATGGTATATGATTATTTCCCACGTCTTAAAGAACGGCGGCGGCAAACTTCCGGTTATTTATCAGGTGGTGAACAGCAGATGCTGGCAATTGGACGTGCAATGATGGCACGGCCGAAATTGATCATGCTGGATGAGCCGTCACTGGGTCTGGCTCCTTTGCTGGTGCGCAGCATATTTGAAATCATCACGCGCATCAACAGAGAGCAGGGCACAACGATCCTGCTTGTAGAGCAAAATGCACGGCTGGCATTGGATGTGGCCGATTATGCGTATATTATGGAAAACGGCCGTATTGTCCTCACAGGCGAACCGCAGCAGCTCAAAGACAATGCCGATGTACGCGAATTTTACCTCGGCCTCAACGAAGTCGGCACACGCAAAAGCTATCGTGATGTTAAACATTACAAACGCCGCAAACGCTGGCTTTCCTAAAGTAAGCGTCCAGAAGTAAGTTAGCTATTCATTTAATGGACACTGGCGTTTTTATTTTACCAGAGGAGACTTGTCAGGTTTTATGATCAATTTGCTCACATGCCACTCGTGGTAGAATCCTGACAAGTCTAGAATTCGCCAGACTCCAGTCATTTAGACCGAGGACGGAAGACGAAGGTTTGTCTACATTGATTAACCGATTATTTTCTTAAAGTCCAATTGCCAATTCGGAAGGATTGTATGAGTGATCTTGATTATAAAGTACGTGAAACGATTGCCACTCTGTATAAAAATGCGCCGGGCTTCAAAAAGCGGTTGGATGCAGCCGGATTATCGCCGGATGATCTACAAAGTGTCGCCGATCTGGCAAAGCTGTCTGTTTTCCGCAAAGACGACCTGATCGAATTACAAAAACAAGACCCGCCTTTTGGCGGCTTACTGGGTGTACCCATCAGCAGCCTGCGCCGTGTCTTCCAATCGCCAGGACCGATTAACGAGCCGGAACCGCCCGTAACCGATGCCGGGCGTTGGGGCCCCGGCCTCAAAGCCGCCGGATTTAAGGCAGGCGATGTCGTTATCAATGCCTTCGGTTATCATATGACCCCCGCCGGCGCATCTTTGGAAGATGGACTGAGCAGCATCGGCTGTGTGGTGATTCCCGGCGGCATCGGCAACCAGGAGCAGCAAATTCAAGCCATGGCTGCTTTTGGCGCTGCCGGTTATGTCGGCTTACCCAGCTATTTGAAGGCACTTATCGATAAAGCGGAGATGTTAGGTTATCAGCTAGGCGTAACGAAAGCTTTTGTGCTGGCTGAACCACTGCCACCGTCGCTCAAACAAGAATTAAACAACCACGGCATCGCAGTTTACCAATCTTACGGTACGGCCGAATGCGGCAATTTAGGGTATGATGTCGATGGCTACGCCGGTTGGCGTATCCCCGACGATACTATCATCCAAATTTGCGACATCAACAGCGGACAGCCATTATCACATGGCGAAATCGGTGAAGTTGTTGTAACCTTACTGAAGAATTATTATGCGATTATACGCTTTGGGGTGGGCGATTTGTCGGCCATCATCCCAGATTCGGCTCATGACGGCGGTGGCTTGCGTTTGCAGGGGTGGCTGGGTCGCGTTGGCGCAGCCACCAAAGTACGTGGCATGTTCTTGCATCCAACGCAGTTAGCCAATATGATGGCGCGATTCCCCGAAGTTGCTGCTTACCAGGCTGTGATCACACGGGTTAATCATCGTGATGAATTGAGTTTGCAAATACTGCCCGCAACCAGTGCCGACCAAACTGATTTATCAGATCGCATTCAAAAGACAGCACGCGAAGCGATCAAATTCCGCCTCGCCGTCGAAATTGTAGATAATATTGAGCCAGATGCGCCGCCGATTTTGGACGAGCGTACCTGGGAATAATAAAAACAATCAGCGGTCAGCTCTCAGCATTTCGGCCGTTCAGTTTTGGGCTGATTGCTGACCGGCTGACCAGCTAGTCGCTATTTATTGCGAGGACAAACATGACCTATTCTGAAGTTTATGCTGCTTGGCAAGCAGATCCGCAAGCTTTTTGGGCAGAAGCAGCCGCTGATGTTCATTGGTATAAAAAATGGGACACGGTTTTAGACGATAGTAATCCACCCTTCTCTCATTGGTTCAGCGGTGGTGAAATCAATAGTTGTTATAATGCGTTAGATTTGCATGTGGAAAACGGGAACCCCGACCAACTCGCCCTGATCTACGACAGCCCTGTTACAGAGACAATCAAAAAGTATACCTACCGTGAACTACGTGATGAGGTCGCTAAATTGGCCGGTGTATTGACCAGCTTGGGTGTTACTAAAGGGGATCGGGTGATTATTTATATGCCGATGGTTCCCGAGGCGGCGATGGCAATGCTGGCTTGTGCGCGTATCGGCGCAATTCACTCGGTTGTCTTTGGCGGTTTTGCAGCCAATGAATTGGCTACACGAATTGACGACGCCAAGCCCAAAGTAATTATGTCAGCGTCTTGCGGCATTGAGCCGACCCGTATTGTCGAATATAAACCATTATTGGATGAGGCAATTGAGATCGCGGTCAATAAGCCGGGCAAATGTTTAATTTTGCAGCGGCCGCAGCTTGCAGCCAGTTTGATCGACGGCCGTGATTTTGATTGGGCTGAGATGATGGCAACGGCCGTTGCTGTCGATTGTGTCCCTGTTGCCGCCACCGA
>JAGRDI010000318.1 GCA_020432765.1 Anaerolineales bacterium
CAGCCATAGAGGCAGTATTGTACTGTCACTTTGGAGGATTGGGAAGATTTTATACGGTTATCTTTCAACTTGCAGGATTTTGTATTCCACGACGACTAAAGTAATTCAGCGCGCATAATTACGTCACTATCAAGTCCTTGCCGAAAAATCTCTAACCGTTCATTACTTGTTATTCTTGGTTCAGGCATTGAGAAGGGAAATAACACGGGCATTTTTGTGGATGTGCTTAATGGAGTGGATTGTGCACCTATCGTAATCATGGCGGCTTCAATGAGCCAAGATGAAAGAGTGGTGCTATTGATTTCCATTAACTCGGTGTTTGTAAGAACAGTGCGTTCATTTGTGTTTTTGAGAACATCCCAATCGTGCAGCCCATAAAACACGCGCTGGGTGGCCCGGTGTATGCTTTCTCGCTCTCCATATTTTTCTTGAACGCGGCGTCCAACCTGAGCAAACGTGACAGTCCCTTGCAATTGAAGTAGCCGCCCAACTGCATCGACGACCGTACCGAAAAAGGGGTATGTTGCCATGATCATGCCCCAATGGATTGGCAGATGACACGATGCTGGCGATTGAGCGAGCAATGCTAACCCTTCGTCACGAAACGGCCGTAGCTCCTTCACCGTTTTCACCCAAATCTTCAGCAAAATGCCGACGACTTTTCCCCGGTTGCTGCGATTATCATGACCGCCAACAGACACGATCGGTCGTAGACGGTTTTGCAGCTCTGCGTAAATTTCATCCTCAGGAAGGCCGGCTAACGCCATTTGCGCTGTCCATTCCAGCCATTCCAATTCGATGCGTTGGGTAAATCCGATTGATGGACGACTCACACTTTTCTCCAATTCACACCTTTGTTCCGTTGCGCATGAGTTTAACGTAAGGAACAACCACCTCTTCCAACAAATGACCGCCGTGGGTGACTGTGGTGTCCCCTGCTGTAATGAATGCATGACGGTTGGGCGCTAGCAGGGGGTAAAAATGGGGCGGTAAACCTTCCGTAGACCAGCTCACGGCCGTTGTCAACCCATCTTGCACCTGCCGCCGCAATGTGTCGTTTGGGTAGATGCGTACCCGTTCACCGCGTAAATTCGCTAGCGCCCCTTCACCAGGGCGTCCTATTCCGGTCGTGGCAATGTTGCCATGATCTGATGTCAAGTATATCTCATATCCAGCTTGTGTCAGCCGTTCAACAAGCTTAGTTAAGAAACCTGCCTTCATCCAGAGGCGAATTTGATCATGCAAACCGGTTAGCCCCAGGGTCATACCGTGCATCATGTGGTCTATTTGGTCAACGACCAGGCCCACAAGACGCATTTTGGGATGGGTTAGCAGTTGGTCAACTCTGCCCAAATCGTCTGTTGACCTCAACTTTTTTTCGTAGCCGATCTCACTGGGAGTTAGTCCCTGGCTTTCCCAGAAATGGGACCAGGCATGTGCATCTTTCGCTGTTGTATGGACACTATCCGGAAAGTACAAAGGGCTTTTTCCGGCGAAAAGTGCCTGGCGAGAAACGGCCGTTACCGTGGGTATCCAGGCAAAAACAGCTCCTTCATTGAAACGCATATCGGGTAGTTGCTCAGCGAGCAACCGGCGCACGATCAGCCATTGGTCAAACGACATTCCGTCCATTACCAGGAGCGCTTTCTTTTCCGGGCCATGAGGTGTGACGCTTCGGGCCAACGAACGTGGAATGTGATGCACCATAACTGGCGGATGCGGGGATAGTGTGGACAAGTATTTATACCGTTGTAATAGCCAGTTGCTGAAGGCAACATCTACCTTTGTCTGTAGCTGCATAAATCGTTGGCTTACCGCTTTGTCCTCTTCACCAACAGGTGCATGCTGAAGAACGATCGCTTCGGCCCAAAGCGCCGCAAATACCATCCAATCTTGATAACCGGCATTATCTGCAGGCAAACGAGCAGATAAATCATCCAGCAAACGTGTGAGCCGTTGCTTCTTATCAAGCGCCGGATCAGATTGCAAGCCTACATTCACCCACAATTGCCGTAGTTTGTGTGCCAGTGGATGGCTTACCGGGCGTAGTTTGCCTTCTAAAAACAGCGTATCTACCAGCGCACGAATTTCCGCTTGACCGAAGGGTAGCAGCGCCGGTCCTGGCCATTGAAAACTGTAACTGTACTTGCTTATGGTGTCGTGGATGGGCTTTTCATCGCCGGCGGATTCTTTATCCAAATAGATTGGCCAGCGTTCTTGCAAGAATGTGAACAGCGCTGAGGAGTCGGTCAGTAGAGCTGCCAGCGGCCACTCTGCAAAACGATCCCTTTCTTGTAACTGTTTTAGCAGCCTGTTTGCAAATGGTGCCGGTAACGGCCGTTTGCGCACATGCAAGCGGAGGAGCATGACCAGCAAATCGGCCTCATCTTTTACCAGCCCGGCGTCCAAGCCAAACACGTGACGCAAAATGAAGTCGCGGCTGCCATTTTCGCCCAGCGTATTTGGTTGAACCGTCGCCTGTGCCTGATAGAGGGCATCGAGATCGCTCTTTTCCAGAATGGCAACTTCATGATAGGTCAGAGTGGGAAAAAGGTCACTCAGGCTGAAATAGAGTTGACGTCCATTTCGCAGTAGATCGTAAGGTAACTGCTGTAATTCGCTTGGTGGCGCGTGCAGCACGATTATCCATTCTTGCTGTTCTGCAGCCACCCAGCTGGGGCGAATGGCTGTTTCAAAAAAATAACGGAAGGCAATTGGATCCTGGTATTCAACCAGGGTGAACCCTACCTCACGCAGCGATTCCTGTAAATCCTCATCGGACAGCAGGCTATCTGGATCGGCAACCAGCGTCAGCGGTGACAACTGGGGTATGAACTCTTTTAGAATCGTCTCACGCCAGGAATGATTCACATTTCTCCTCGCCCGGTGACATGTAGCAGCAGAATCGGCGTTACTTCTGGAATAATGCCCGTTTGTTGTGCTATTTTTGCCTGCCACTCTGCTTCTTCCTGCGCCAGTTGGCGCAGCCGGTATTGGCGCACCGCAGGCAGACCAATACGATTGATAGCGCGCCGTCGGGCTGCAAAAGCGTAAGCCATTTTTTCTTGTTCTTGCTGCCGTTGCCGCTTTTGCGCCCGAACCATTTCTTCATAAAGCATTTGCCCGGACTGTTCAACGGCCTCCCATGCGGACTGTGCCGCTTTCACAGCCGTTTCTCCCGTCAGACTGTCTGTGACCACGATGGGTGCGGATAAAAGCTGCTCCCAAATACGCTGGGCGGTGGGTAGGAACACGCGCCCAGCTTCGTTTTGAAATAGAGGCATTAAACGTTGCTGTTGTGATGAACCAGAGC
>JAGRDI010000319.1 GCA_020432765.1 Anaerolineales bacterium
AAATAAAAAGCACTGTGTTGGAAACGGCCGTCGCCATAAACCAACCGCGCCCCTGCCATACCCGCCTTCGGCCGTTTTTCCAAACAATCAATCAACGCCTTAATCGCCCCGGGACGCACAACCGTATCGGGATTCAACAAAAAGAAATAGCGCGGATTATCGATCTTTGCCGCCTGCATACCCTGGTTATTCGCCGCACCAAAGCCTACATTCTTGTCGTTGACAATCACATTTACTTGCGGAAACAAATCCTTGACCAATGCCACAGTGCCATCGGTAGACGCATTATCAACCACCCAAATTTCGCCATGCAACTCGGATCGGCTCAAATCTTTGCAAACCGAGCGCAAACTGTCGGAAAGATAATCACGCACATTCCAACTAACGATAATAACGGCGACATCAATCACAATGGATACTCTTTACCCCTGTTACGAAATGCTGATTTCTGATTGCAGATTGCGTAACTTGCAATACACAATATTTATCAAATGCATTTTGCAACTCGCTATTCCACTTGCTACTGCGTCGCATTCAACACCTCTTCCGGCGCTAAATTCAGCGTTGTTTGTACGAAACGCAGCGGCGCATAGTTAACATCATTGGCCATTTGCAAACCAGCCCAGGCGTAAAAATCAGCAGCACAAAGCGAAGTCGCACACGCCTCACCGCCAGCAAGCTCCGTTAAAATCACAACTACATCCCGTGCCAATCCTATAGGAAAGTCTGCGCCAAAAGCAATGGTCTCATTGGGAATTGGAGCGCTCAAGGTAATGATTTTCGTGCGATCAAAAATCTCTGGTTCCACATCAAAAATCCGCGAACGTGCATCACGCAAACGATAGCCGCCAAATTCTGGTTCGCCATTCACTAACACATATCCAATTGGGCTGCGCGTGGCTGGCAGCCCCAAGTGACGGGTTGGTTCGGGATTATCTTCGCCATATTCCCATAATCGCTCTTCATAGGGCATGATGGGTGGTATATACGATGCCGTCGCAAAGTCAGCTTCTTGATTTAAGACAGCCAACATCGCAGCACTGTCCCCGGAGACTTCGATGATTTCACCCGGTTCTATACCAGCATCATTCAATAATGCTTGAAAATAGAGGAAATTAGAGATGCTGGTATCATCCGCAACCGCCCAGCTTTTGCCTTCCAAATCTTCTAATTCATTGATGCCACTATCACGACGTGTGACAATCATGCCGGTTTGCCACGGATATTGATCTGCATGCACTGCCACATTACCAACTTGCACATCGCATTGTTCGGCAGCCAACACATAAGCGGTGGCTGTGATGAAGCCAATCGTGTCCTGCGGTGCATTGCATAACATATCAATGACGGCTTGTTCGTTGTCCAAAATACCTACCACAAATCGACGGCCGGTAGCATCTGATAAAGCCTGAGCTAATTCCGCACCACGTTCACTGATAACGGCCGTTTCTGCCACAGGTGGGAACAACAACTGCACTGGCCGTACTTCGCTACCTAGTGGCGATTTTGTGACTTCAAGGACAATCTCTTCTGGTACCACACGGGTGACTTCAGTTGTACTAATTTCGGTGACAATGCGCGTGACTTGAGTTACGGCCGTTTCCACCACAGTGCGCGTCACTTCCACCTGCACAATCTCTGGTTGGCAAGCCGTTAATACAATTAAACCCATAATCAATACAAAAAATCTCTGCTGCATAAATAGACAAAAAAACTGACGATATGCGCCAGTTAGAAAATTGGGAAATCGTCGGTACTTACATTTAGTTTACCGCTCCCAATTGTGCCAGCCAACGATATTTAATCAGGCTTAAGGAAGGTCATCATATTGACTGAATTCTCTGACTCACTGTCATTGTAGCCGTTATGCAACGTTTGCGGGGACGTTTAGGGGATGTTTGTATCTTATACTGACGGTATCTTAATTTTTTAGCGATATACACCGAGAACAAAGCTGCTATTATCGTTTTCTGTGTACATCAAAATCAATATAAAGGAAACCAATATGAGTGTAACAGTAGATGAGTTAGGAGTTGATCTGGATGAACTACGCGAAGCGATTCGTGAAGAATATGCAATGGTTGCTGCAAATCCTACACAAGATTTTCATTTTCACACAGGACGGCCGTTAACCGCTTTGCTTAATTATGATCCCGCCTGGCTAGACAAAATTCCCGAAAAAACTATCGAAGCGTTCGCTGGTACTGGTAACCCATTTTCGATGGGCATTTTGCAATCTGGGGAAAATGTAGTCGATGTCGGTTCTGGTGGCGGCATAGACAGTTTCATCGCAGCCAACATGGTTGGCCCAACAGGCGCTGTGATTGGCGTTGACATGACCCCAGAGATGCTGAAGAGAGCACGCCAAGCTCTAGCCGAAGCCGATCAGCAAAATGTCACATTCGAACAAGGCTACGGCGAAACATTGCCCATTCCTGACGGCTGGGCCGATGTAGTCATTTCCAATGGTGTACTTAATTTGATGCCGAATAAAGAAGCAGCGCTGCGCGAAATGGCACGGGTGTTAAAGCCAAACGGCCGTATTCAACTTGCCGACATCTTGGTCGAAAAAGCGGTTTCAAACAGTGGCAAACAAAACATTGATCTTTGGACTGGTTGAATTGCTGGTGCTCTACTGGATGTAGAGTTAGAAACGGCCGTAATCTTGGCAGGCTTCGTAGATTTTGAAATCACCTGGCGTAAAGACGTATTTGCAGGCGCTCCACAAGAAAGCAGCGCCGCCGCTTTCGGCACCAAAGGCATCAATTTTCGTGCTCGTAAGCCTCATAACGAAGAAGAATGGTTCAAGGCATTAGCCGCCCTAACCTGTGAAGTCCCACAACCAGCTCAATTGTAAGACAATTACACGGAGCGCTTAGTAGCTATACAGGTGTTAATCAAAATTTGTGTGCAGCGACGGCTGCCTGTATAGCTGCGAAAATTAATTAATCCGTGTACGAATCTTTGAGCTAACGTAATCCAAACTCATCACAACCACAGCGATTGCGATCATCATTACCGCTGCCTGGCGATATTTCAATAAATTGATGTTTTGCACCAACACAAAGCCAATTCCACCACCACCAGCAAACCCAATAATCGTGGAGAAACGCACATTGATGTCCCAACGATACAAGGTGAAGGCAATATAAGGCGGAATAATTTGAGGAATAACAGCAAAAACAATCATTTGCAGACTGTTGGCACCCGTAGCGGTAATCGCTTCAATGGGGCCTTCAGCAATATTCTCGACCTGTTCGGAGAACAGCTTGCCTAATGCCGCAACCGTATGGATTGTCAACGCCAGCACACCGGCAAAGGGACCAATCCCGACCCACACAGCAAATACAATCACATAAATCAACGGCTCAATGGAACGGATGATGTTCAGCACGCTGCGTGTGAAAGTATAAATCCAAAAACCAATCGGGAAGTGCTTTTTGGGGTCAACAAAGAAGCCAATCCCAAACATAATTAAGCCGCCAATCACCGCCGGATAACGCGTCCAATATTGAGGATTGTCAAATTGGTATAACCAGTTTAGTGCTGAACCAATAGCAAATATGGCTATGCCTGCACCCAAAGCTGAAGTCACCCCAGTAATCAAACGCGCTGGCACACCATCAACCCGCAAGATAGCTTCTTGCCCATAACGACTGCCCAAAGAGGCCGCTACCAAACCCATCAAGATACCGATGGTCAAAGGTGATAACACCCGAATGGCATCCGATATCAAGTAAATGAGATTCCCCAATATCGAAAAGAAACCCAACTCATCACGCATCCATAAACCAAATTCAACACCAATATTGGCTAAAATGGCAATGGCGTAAAACATTAACAAAGAAGAGATAAGCAAACGCACGGCTGAAAAGATACTTTGGCCCAAAGATTGGGGTTCGTCGGTAAAAATAGGCGGACCGAATCTCAGGATCAATAGGCTGATAACAGCAACGGCCGTGGCCACCACAAACCCCAACCCAATCTGCGCATTCGCAAACTCAGCCATATTCAATAGCAGTTGTGTCACATAAAAACCGAGAAAATAACCAAAAGGAATGGCTACTACCGCCGACATAATCGATGCCAGCGGCAACCCCACCTTCTCCATTATATTACGCGCTGCCAAAAAAGAAATTGGTACTGCCAAAATCGTACCCACAGTGGTTGCCATCAACGCCAGAAAAATCGTCTCGATGATCTTCTCAATCGTGATTTTGGAAGTCTCACTCAGCCCAGAAATACCCGTATTCCACTGTTCTTCAACTTCAATCCGCTGAGGCTCCTCCGTTATACGCACATCCGGGAATGAAAATGTCTCTTCGAAATTGCCTTCACCATCCGTACGGAAACTGGTCAAAGCCCTTGTCGTCGCCACTGCACCCGGCGGATACCACCGCACAATACCGTCTGTGCGCGGACGGAAGCCCGTGCCGCTGATCGTCAGGACATCCTGATTTGTATTCACACAATTGGGCACCATCGTCACAACGCGCCCTTCCAAAGAAGATTGAACACCTTTAACAACAGCAGGACAAGGCATAACAACCGTGACATCCATGCTGCGGGACTCTTCATGATAAGTAAAAAAATCCGGTCGTGCTAAAGCACGAATCACACGGGTAGTCACAGCCTGGCGCTGCGGGTCTTGTGGCTCTTCCAGGTTGATTTTGGTTACACCCACACCATAAGCAAAAATATAAATGACAATCAAAACCAGCAGCATTTTTACGCCAATTTTTAAGGCATGCCGGCCAGCGCTTTCTTCTTGTTGTGGTATTTTCTCCATATCAGCCTATCCGCACCGCATCTTTGCCATAAATTTCTTTAAAACGCTGATCGTCAATTTCAACGGGTGCACCTTCAAACACTAATTCACCCTCGTTGAGCGCAATCACATGGTCGCCATACTCTTGCACGAGATCAAGAAAATGTAAACTACACATGACAGTGATGCCATCTTCACGGTTAATTTGCAGCAAGTGACGCATGATGCTGTGTGCCAAAACCGGGTCAAGACTCGCTACCGGCTCATCCGCCAACATTAGTTCTGGCTCTTGCATCAAGGCACGCGCAATGCCAACACGCTGCTGTTGTCCGCCACTCAATTCATCAGCACGATTATTCGCTTTTCCACGAATACCAACACGATCTAAATTATTGTAAGCCCGTTGAATGTCTTCTTCCGGGAATCGATGTAATAAACTCGTAATCGGATTGACATAGCCTAAACGGCCGCTCAGCACATTGGTCATCACACTTGAGCGCTGCACCAGGTTAAACTGCTGGAAGATCATGCCAATTCTGCGACGTGCACGGCGCAGTTCTTCGCCGGTCACGTGGGATAATTTGGTATCGTTCCACCAAATTTCCCCATCTGTCGGTTCAACCAAACGATTAATACAACGTAAGAGCGTACTCTTACCAGACCCGCTCAAACCCACGACAGCCAGAAATTGTCCGTCTGGGACTTCAAAGCTGACGTTACGCAAGGCGACAGTGCCATCATCATAAACTTTTGTGAGGTTTATTACTCGCAGCATAGTTCAATGGGGGTTGCAAACGGCCGTTGCATGAACGCTCAATACTGATTGGTAGGGGTGAGGCGGATGAGAAAGGAGTATTCTAAAAACGAAGACCTGCACCATCGTCCGCCTCGCCCGACAAATGTAAGCGGGCTCACCCCTACCAAATTATCTTTTTTCTAAAACTTCATGAGCATATATTGTTTAAGCCAATTGCAAAAAAAGAATGGATGCGTTCACAAATTAATTTTCGATCAGGAAACGCATCCACAAACCTAAGCTAAAAAGTCAAAAGAGCCAGACTACGAAAGTCCGGCTCAAAAACAAAACTTAAAAATTATTCGCCCAAGATATCTTCTTCGGTCATACCCAATGATTTAATCAAGAAGCGTGTTGGGTCAAAAGCCGAATCCAAAACTTGTTCTGCGCCAGTCCAACTATAGAATGCGTCGGAACAGAGCGTGATAACGCCTTCAGCGGGTTCTTGACAAGCATCTGAGGCTGCATATTCAGAAACAGCCTTGGATATCTGCTGCGCCAGGTCCAAGGGGAATTTAGCCCCGAATGAAAGTGTATCATTTGGAATTTCATCTGAAATCGCGAGAATACGTGTTTCATCAAAAATTGTCGGGTAGGTTTCCATCGCGGCAGCACGGGCATCCAAGATACGGTAACCGCCTTCAGCAGGATCGCCTCCAACAAACACACGACCGGCATCAGTAAGTTCCGGTGCAACACCAGCATCACGCCAGATTTCCGGATCGTCTGTAGCAGGGTTCCAATTACGCTCGTAATTCGGCAGCAAAGGTGGGCTAAAGAATGCGGTAGCAAAGTCAACATCACCTTGGGCTACAGCCAACATTGCATTTGTATGGCCACCAGTCTCAACAATTTCACCGGTTTCAATGCCAGCATCAGCAAAAACAGCACTGGGAACCAAGAAGCCGGAGGTTGAAGTTACACTAGGTGTGCCCCAAGTCTTGCCTGCGAGATCTTCAATGGTTTCAATGCCACTGTCATCACGCACGACGATTTGCGCCCAATAGACCGGCCAGCCAAAACGTACAGATGCTAACCCGACCTGGGTGCCACAACGTTCATTCGCCAGGACATACCCCAAAGCAGGAATAAAGGCGATGGTATCATCGGGTGAAGCACAAATCGCTTCGATGGTTGCCGCATAACTGGTCGGCACGCTAACTTCATATTTCAAACCTGTGGCATTTTCAAGTTCTTGCGCCAATACTTCGCCACCGGAAACAATGGCTTCAGCATCGACTGAAGGCACAAACAGTACTTGAATCGGGTTTTCTTCTGTACCCAAATCAGGTGCCATAGCCTCTTCAACAACAGTTTCTGTGACCACACGGGTCACTTCCACAGGTACTTCTATTTCTACTGGCACTTCTACTTCTGTCGTTTCGGTGACAACACGTGTTACCTCGACGGGTACCTCAACCTCAACCGTTTGTGGTTGGCAAGCAACCAAAACGAGAGCCAGGACTAAAAGTCCGAGTACAAGCCATTTGATTTTGTTTTGCATTGATCCTCCTAAAATGAACCATTAAGGCGCAAAACGAAGCCGTAAAGCAGCTTGTTCTGCAAGCCAAACAATAAATGAAATTGTTAACAAACCAGCGATGTAATCAGCATCTGTTTATGCGATCCTCGCCACGCCACCTACTATATCCTAGTTAGTGGCGAATGCGTAATTTTGTCTATTTTTGGGGGGACGAGAAGTGGAATGAATGAAAATGGAGCGTAGACTGCCAGTCTGTCAATGAACGCGAGCAAGCTGCCCACGCTCCATTTACAAGGGAGTACTTAACTATTATTTACTGTCTATCTTTGTCCTATAGGCTTTTTGATTGTGGCTTTGCTGCGTTATAGTTTATGTAATATTTGGCGCTTGATAACTTTAATTCGACGGTACTTTTAGTGGAATTTCGCGCGGTTCACATGCTTGACGGTTGGCTTCGTCGGGCATGTCGACGAGCACGGCATGGGGGTCAACACGGTTGTTGAATTGTGAAATCTCGACATCTTCATGAATCAGACCCGCCCACATGGGCTGTGGATTGCGGTCACCAAAGGTATCGACGACGCGGATGCCGCCAGTAACCACGGCGCGAGCACCCGGCATGAGGTAATATTGACCATCGATCTCGGTCAAATCTTCGGGATTGCCCACGGCCCAACGAAAAGGATAGTTGCTTAGTTCATTTTCAAAGCCGATGGCAGCACGCCAGGCACCGGACTCGGTATGCCAGCCAAGTGTATTGTAATTCCAATCTGAGTCATATAGGGTTCCTGGTGCAGGTCCGGTGGTGCGAATTGGGGTCGTGCCGTAGTTTTCGACTGTCATGGTCACTTGGATGATGTCACAGAGCGCAACGGCCGTTGCGCTAAATTCAACCGTCTCACCTGCAGGTGGTGCAAAAATATCGGCACGCGGCACACCACCATATTGAATCATCAAACTGTCCTCCACACGTATACGCTGCCCCTCGGCATCTTGCGCAATGGCAATGATAGGATAGATGCCATCAGGCGGCGGTGTTGCACCATTATCGACACCACCCTCATAATCATAGACGTGTCGCCCCGGCTGGTTCGCAGGCACATCACGCTCCAATTCCGAGATCGGTTCCCGGAGACCATCTGGCATCTCCAAAAAGACCTGCACATCAACAACCTCTTTCGCTAAGTAGAACTGAGCCTGTACGCGATCCGCAATACCGTCACGATTAGGAGTGAAGGTTGGGTTATCTAACGAAAAATCACGGATCTCTGGCAGTTGATTGTCAGCAGCGGCGATTGTTAGTGTACCAACGGCCGTTTCGACCACACCATGATCATCCACAGCTTCAATCGTCCATGTGTAATCTCCATTTTGCAAAAGGCGTTTTAAGATTTCACCCTGGATAACGTCGTTTGGCAAAGTGTAGCCATCCACAACCCCACTAAAAAAAACGTTGAATTCACCCGCACCACGCGGTTTTTCTTTGCGGAAATAGAAGCGCTCCCCGGCTTCGTCCTCAAAATAAATGGAAACTGTCGCATTACGCGCCAATTCATAAGCCAACGGCATGATATCGCTGTCGCCATCTGCATTAGGCGTTAAAATCATGTCGGGTACATCAACATTGCGTAACAGGCTGCTATCGCCATTTATTACCCGGCTGCCTATGGCCAACGCTGCAACAACTAATATCAAAGCAATCACGCCCACAAGAAGAGGCCCCATTTTATTGTTACTCATGGGGCAAGTTTACCAGAGGCAGCAAGGCAGGACGAGAGGCGATTTACCAACGCTTAATCTATGGTTTTACTGTATATGTTCTGACAGAATGTTGTGGCGATTACCAAAACTGTGGCACAGGACGAACGGGTAAACGGGCAGGCAGTTCTAATTCTACTCTGCCGCATCCCCAAAATCCCAAGAATCCCGGACCATTACCATTTCGATTTGTCCATCACGCTCAAAAAGGCTGCGGCTGGCAGCTAGATCAAGCCGATTGCCGGGGATGGTTTCTGAACGGCCGTCACGATAAATAACCACAATTTGCGCCGTACTATCCCTAGTATAAATAATCGGCGTTTGACAATAAGTAAACGCCAACGAATCGGCCGCTAGATGCAGCTGCTGTTGATTGCCATGGATGTCGCTGAAGTCAAATTTTGTTGGTGCCCGTAAAAACTCATCAGCACGCAGCAGCGTGGGCGCAAATTGTATACGACCCTGAGATATAGACACGCCTAATTCACCCCAGCGCGTCAAGATTTCTTCTTTTACCTGACCAGTCATACCGGGCTGACGTGCGCCGCTGCCCCATGGCGTGTGCGAGTATGGATCGGTGGGGAATGCGCCATAAACTGCGGGTGATTTATTAAAGCCTAAACCCTGTCGAATATCATAATATGCCGCAGCAAGGGAATCGGCCGTATCCCGCTCCTCCACCAACGCTTTTTGATAACATTCCTGCGCCGCTAACAATAGTTTCGACACCATATGCCAATAGATACTGCCCAGCCCTTCATAGGCAAAAAAGGTGCCCGACCGTCCAGTAAAGGCACGATGGTTAAAGGTTGTTTCAAATAAGGCTAAAATAAAATCACGTTCGGCCTTGACCAGGTCTGCATACACAGACTCTTGCTCCAATTCATCCAACATCTGCACCACATCATTGGCATTACGGAAACGGCCGTTGAAATGATACACACCATCTATATCTCGTCTCAATAAACGCCTATCCCCAGCCGCAGCGAGCGCCGCTGCCAATTTTGAGCCAGTCACTTGCAACGCAGAGACATTGTTTTTCTGACGAAAACCAGGCAGTTGACGATGAGGATAAAGCATATACGTATGCTGGTCGGGGCGGTACAGATCACTGTGACGAAGTTTGTTAAGCAGTGCCAACGCTTCGTTTGGTGATAACATTCCGGCAGATAACAGGGCAACTTGCCCTTCTAGCATGAGGTAAAGATGTTCTACGCCGGCTCCATGTTCATCTATGCGTAGGATATTGTAGGTGTGGCTCAAGCCATCAGCCCGTATATTAACACGCAGCGTTTGCTCAACATAGCTCTGCGCCAATGCCAGGAAATCACGCAAGGTCTGAACGTCAAGTGCGGCTTGGGAAACCGCAAAGTTTGCAGCATAAACGGCCGTGCGATATGCCGTGGCCGACAGTCCCAAGCCATCCATGATTTCGCGCCGCTGCTGGTCATTAAAACCAGTCTCCAGCTGTGGTTGATAAGCGGCGAAAATAGTCAGCACTTCAGCAAAAAGGGAGGCAACGGCCGTATTCACCACAAATATTTCATCCTGCATCCCTGCCAACTGCACCTGCCAAAAAGCGATAAAACGACGCAAATAGGCCACGGTCACAACCGACAGTCCCTTACCGACCAGCGCATTGTTGGCATCATTCCACTCTGGCCGCTGCGTGTTCATCCAGATGCCGCCTTCTGGCACCAGATTGGTAAGTTTTGCCAACAGCAAAACCAACAACTTCTCAACCATCGTGGCATGGATTACATCACCGTCAGCAGCACGCAGCAAACGGCCGTCTGTACCCATTTCAGCCACGGCCGCTGCGGTCGCATCTTCGCTGGTCCAATCAAAATCAATCGTGTTATACCAATCAGACAGCATGTCTTGATACGGCCGTAAGCGATAGGGTACATTGGCATAAGCAAAAACAGGTTGGTTCCAAAGCTGTGTTAAATTTGAGGGGTCTGCTTGATCCGCAAACTCTAAC
>JAGRDI010000320.1:0-2217 GCA_020432765.1 Anaerolineales bacterium
CAATACATGCTGTTGCAAAAAGTGGGTCAAAAGGCTTTCTATGATGCCATGCTCTATTTTGGTCGGACTCATGCGTATGACTCTCCCCTCAATAAGTGCACTAGGGCCAATATCCCCCATTTCTAGCAGCTCTTGTCCTGTAATGAGCTTTTCTGATTTTTCCTGTTTTTGAGGTGTAATGACTTCTGCAACCATAAGGTTATCCTCTTTTTGCATTGGTGACGGCCGTTTCCAAAACAAATTAGGGCTTCAGGATTTCAAGGGTTGATGGCTAATATTGCGTATTGCGTATCCATAGAGTGTTACGTAATACGCAGTACAGCGTACAGGCGCAAAATGTGCGCCGCTATCTGCGCCATAAGCGTAAAAAGTTTTGGGGGACACTGATACGGAAAGGCTTTGATTTTTTAGCGTAGTTCCGTATCAGTGTCCGACGCTTTGGTTGTGGCTATGCCACTTGATGCAATACGGTCAACCCCGAGAATTCCCAAAGAGCCAACAAATCTAATATAATCAATAGTATCATTCTAGCACAATTGCAATCGTTTACGGCAAAATCAAACAGTCTGTTCCATCAGAAAGCAGCAGCCTGCGGCCAGTTTGCGGATCATACACGCCCAGACGAAGTTGGGCTGCCAGAGGAATTTCCGATTCGAGGCTGTGGGCTTGGACGATGATGTCGCCCGGCTGCCAATGCAAAGCGGGCGCATCCAGGCCATCATGTTGTGCTAATAGTCGGCCTTCCACAGCAACTGCATGTAGGAAAAAACGGCGCGGCTCGTTTGTAGGTGCTAACACCTGCCAATAACTACGCATTTGACCAGACTCAAGCGGATCAACCCCCAACAAACGCAGTTCCCCGCCAAAATCAACATGTAATGGTATGGCAGGCCGTACGGATGGGAATTCGGGCAGTGTATACAGCAAAAAACCTTCATAGCCATGAATCTCGGCATCCCATTGGCGCAGCATTTCTTCAAGTAAGGGGTGCAGTTTGCGAATAAACGGCCGTGTCAAACGCACTTCCCCTTCCCCGGCCGGAATAATCAGGGTTGTGATCGGCGCACTCATAGAATCAGAGCCAAAATAGCGCAGGTCGAGATCATCCCGGCGCATACTTAAGGCCATCGTCGGCGGGTCCATTGTCGCCGGCGACCAACCACCAATTGCGACTGGCGCATTAGATTGGGCAGCATCCAAATAGACGGCCGTTTGAGTGAGGGCATTTTGCCAGACGAATTGTACTTCGTCATTATTGGGCCATGTGTTGAGAACCGCAACGGCCGTCCCCCACATATGGGCTAGAACAAGCGTTCCGGCCAAGAGGTAGACCACTTTTGTGGATAACTGGCGATATTCTGTGGAAAACGTTGGGATAATGTGAATAACTAAGGCCGGAAAGATAGTCACAACCAACAAGCCATTGATCATACGAATACTGCTGGGCGCATCGACAGTGACGATGCTGGGGATGGCGGAGGTGCCCAGCCACAGCAAAATAAAGGCATAACGCGCATCTTTCCAGCGCCAAATTGAAAGGACAATACCGCTGTAAAAGAGAACGGCCGTTAACCAACCAAACACCGGTCTGCCGGCCACATTTTGCCGCCACAACGGATCACCCGCAAAACCAAACATGCCCGCAATTTTGAGGCTGTTGCGCAGCACAGGCATCAAATCGCCGGCCAACAACGCACGCAGCGGCGCATCAATTTCCGAAATGCGGAACTCTGAACCCGGATTTGCCTGCAAATAAAATATAAGGGGAGCGGCCACCAGCGCATAGACCACAACAAACCAGACCATGCCACGCCACTGGCGTTTGCATGCCTGCCTATGCACCAATGCCAAATAGAGAATAAACAGTCCAAAGAAGATCGGCACAGCGCGAGAGGCCATGTAGGTATATGCACTTAATCCCGCCAACACCCCGGCCAACACAAAGTAAACATATGTTTGTTTGGTTGATTGTGCCCGCCATGCCCGCCACCAAAAGATAGCCGCTAATCCAGCCACAACCGGCAGCGTAATCGCCCGTAAACCCAAGCGGCTGTAGAAAACAGGCCAGAACAACACAGCCAACAAAGCAGCTGATAGCAAGGCTGTCTGCCGACCAAACAAGGGGCGCGTGAAGGCATAATTGATCGCCACCAACAGCAATCCCGCAAAAGCGGCCGGCAAGCGCAAGGCAAAAGCATGATCGCCCAACAACCCAAC
>JAGRDI010000320.1:2380-4212 GCA_020432765.1 Anaerolineales bacterium
ATGAGAACAAGCAACAAGCGATAACGCATCTAAATAGTCTAAGTTAATTTGAGGCGGGTGGCAATTTTGGCGGGCAAGATGGCGGCGAGGACTTTGCGTTCTTCGGGGCCGATGACATGCAGCAGGAGCAGACCGGCCGGGTAGATGATGGTGCCGAGGATCAGGGCGAGCAGTAGGTGAATTTGATTACCGGCCCACATGGCAGCAACCATAACGGCCGTTACCAAAAACGGCTTCCACATTAAATCAAACCAGTTCACACCCGACATGCGCCGGCGCAAATAGTAAGCAAAAACCAACATCAACACCACTTCCGACAAAATCGTCGTCACCGAAGCGGCCACGTAAGAAAAGCGCGGGATAAAGATGAGATTGGCGATGATATTGAAACCCACCGCAATCGTGAAGGCACGCGGCTGCATTCCTTCCAAACCCAACGCGATCAATACATAATTCGTCACGCTGTTCAACCAACCAAATGGAATCGACCAGATCACCAACTGCAAAGCAATCGCACCATGCGGCAAGTATTCTGGACCGGCCAACAAACGCACCAAAAAATAGGCCAAAAATGTCGTGAAGGCGGCGATGGGTAAGGCCAACAGCAGCATAAGCTTGAGCGACAGCATATACATGCGTCGTGCCGCATCTATCGAGCGTTTGATCTCACGTGAGATAATCGCGAACAAAGCCAGTGTAAAGAAAGAGGGGATGATTTGCAGCGCATTGAACCATTTGTACGCATTTTGATACCAGCCAACGACTTCTTCGCCATTATCGAGCATCAGGCGCAGCAGCAAAATATCGATGGAAATAAAGACGGTTTGCAGCAGGTGAATCAACATCAACGGGAAACCCATGCGAATGAGTGATCGCTGCATGGGCCAATCAAACCGCCAGGGACCTTTGAGGTCAAAGCGCCGGAGCGCCAGGAAAAGCAAGATCGCCAGGGTAATGATGTTGACAATGATGGAAACGGCCGCTAAGCCCACAAAACTATAGCCCAACAGCAGCACAATCACGCCCAGTCCCACCTTCATAATCGTCGTGCCGGTGGTCATGGCAGCCGGGATTTCGGCCTCCTCATACACATAAAACATGCCGGTGACACCTTTCGACATGCCGGAAAAAACCATGCCTATCATGATCAGAATGATCGCCGCAAGTTCGGCAGGAGTTAGCGGATTTTCGCTCAGGCTGCTGACCCACATGAAGGCCAAAACCGGTAAACTGGCGACCACGGCCGCACCCAAACGCAGCAAGGTTGTATTGAATAGGTAATGGTTTGCTTTGCGCCTGTCCTGCGAGACTTCACGGATTAGCAAAATATCGAGGCCGTAATTGGACAAAATCTCAAAAATCATCGCCGTTGTAATGGCGGTGACGTAGCGTCCGGCATCGGCCGGCCCCAATATGCGCAAATAATACATGGCAAAGACAAAATCAATGGCGCGATTGAAGAGATTAAGTGCCATGGGCAGGGCGCTGTTTTTAGCGATGCTGTGCGTGGTGGAGAGTGTGCCTTGCGGATTATAGAGTCGCTGCCAGCCCCATACGGCCGTCCCAAACATCAAAATAATCAGTGCCATCGCCGAAGCCAGACCGCCAAGCTGGAAACTGGCCGGACTGTAACGGAAACGCACCGTCCACTCCCCAGGCTCCAACTCGACACCTCTAAAATTGCCGTTGACGCGCGTGATGGGGATTTGCTGTTCGTCCGCTTCAGCACTGCCCTGCGGACGCACATATGCTTTCCAGCCGGGGAAGTAGCTGTCGTTGAGGATCAGCCAGGCGGGTTCGGTAACGGCCGTATCGACGATGACTTGGATGTT
>JAGRDI010000320.1:4338-11043 GCA_020432765.1 Anaerolineales bacterium
GGGTCAAGGGTTTGCATGGTGGTGAGGGGATCGCCGGTGACGGCCGCTGCGCTTTTTGGCAAGGTGTAGGCGCGTGGGGCAGCGGCGAGATTTTCGTAAATATACACACCTTCGCCTTGCCACACGGTTTGCAACTTGGGCAGATCAATCTCTTCGGAAGAGATGATGTATTTGACGTTGAGCACGTCCAACAGCGGTGAATTCAATGATTCCCAATTGGCGATAGGCTGCACGCGGTTAAAAGGCAGTCCGTTTTGGGATTCAATCGCCGCCATATAATCGGTGTATTGTTTGGGAATGATAGAATCGTAACCGCGAATATCGTGGAAGCCGTATAACCAGCCGGAATTGGCATTAAAGGGTTTGTCACCATGCGGCGTAAAGCTGGTCAAGCGCCATTCACCCGGCTGTGCTTCCAACCAGGCGACCATTTCCGGTTTGTACTCCAACAAGGCGGGATCGTTGACTGCATGGAAGCCGCGATTGGCGAGGAACAGATCGAGGATAATCAGGCTGATGGCAACAACCACCGGCAGCCAGGGTCGTTTTGCGTGCAAGAAAAGCCAGAGGGCAACGGCCGATGCCACCAACATGACACCCAAAATCAACATCTGCCAAAACTGGTAGCTATAAAACGCACGCGCCGATGCAAACGCCGTGGGTGCCAATGCCAACGCCAAAAACAGACGCTCAACCAGCGGCTCCACCTGCTCAAAAACCAGCCAACTACCAACCAGCAGCAGCAAAATACCCGCGCCGCCCAATAAAGCAATCGCAGCCAATGCCTTGACAAACACCTCCCTCCGCTTCTCTACCTCTACTTCGGTATTGCTCAGCACAAGTCCGCGGTTGACAAAATCAACCCCAAACCCCGCCAACACCGCCACACACAAAGCCAGCGGCCATACCCAGCGGAAAGGGGTATGCAGTTGGTTGATAAACGGCAGCCCATAAAACAAGAGGCCATAAAGCGGTGTGCCAAAAATGAAAGCTAAGGAGAAGAAACTTAAAACCAGAAAAAACGCACCTTGCCGGCGGCGCAAACGGTCACTTTCATCGCGCCATAAGCCCCAGATACCAACTAACGCCAGAAACAGCGGCAATATGCCCAGATAAATGCCGCCTTCGACATAATTCTTGATGCCCCAATCGCTGGTGTATGCACCCTGCGGATTTAATTCTCCGTAGGTATTGAGGCCAAATGGTACGGTCTCACGCGTGAAAACATCGAGGTACGCATGGTGCGCCGGATTGCCAAAGAAGTTGGGCAGCGCCAACGTCAGCACCCGCCGCGCCGGAAATGCCCAACCGCGCACTTCGGCAAATGAGGCCGAGCCTTCGCGGAAGTTGACCTGACCGACCTCATAGAAGGGAATCAACTGCACGCCGCCCAACAGCAGCCCGATCAACACCATGCCCAACAGCCAGGCAAACGCTTGTGCTGAGCGAGACCGAAGTAGCCCTAACAATCCCTGCCAAATCTTTTTTTCGTGGCGTCCCCCCACCGCATCACTAATTAAACGATAGGCTGCATATAACGCCATCACCAACAAGGTGTAATAGGTGATCTCAATATGGCCGGCGAGGATTTGCAAACCGAGTGCCACCGCGCCCGCAGCTGCCCACAGCAGTGTTGTCGGCTTGCGCTGTGCCGTCGTTTGTACGATCTTTTCAATACACGCCAGCAGCAGCGGCAGCCAAACGGCCGCACCCAACACCATCGGGAATACGGCCGCACTGACCAATAAAAAACCGCAGCCCTGGTAAATGATCCCGGCGATGGCGGCGCTGCCCGGTCGCATGTTGAGCACGCGCCCGAACAGATACATGAGCACGCCCGCCAGCCAAATTTGAATCACTGTGTACCAGCCATAGGCCAGCGGAATCGGCAAGATTAAGAATAGCCAGCTAAACGGATACAACATTGAATGTTGGCCGGTCGCCAGGAAAGGTGCACCCGCAAATAAGTTAGGGTTCCACAAGGGGATTTCGCCGGCACGGATGCTGTCAACAAAGAAACTGCGCCAGGCGTAATTTTCGATGATCAGGTCGGTGAGCAGGCCATTTTGAGGCACACCTACGCCCATTTCGTCGGCAACGGCCGTCCACGGTGCCCATTGAAACAGATTATCAACAGGCAGCATCGTCCGGCCGCCCAACGTGACGCTGCCAAACAGCAAGAGCGGCAGAACAAAAAAGCCTACCACTATTATCAGATCGGTTTTATAACGGCTAATCCGGCTCATAATCCGTGAGACTAGCCGGATACGGCCGTTGTGTCAATCATTTTGTTTGGGTCGCAGGGATTGTGTGGGGGAAACGGCCGTAAATCAAGATGTGTCTACTAAATTCTGTTTGACTTACGGTTCAAACATCGCCAAAATAGTGACATGATGAACCCATTCTCACCTTATCAAACGACAACGACAGTGATCGAGCCTGAAGTTAGCGAAGACCTGCGTCTCGAAGAAGAATCGGAACGAGAAAAGTTGTGGAAAATTATTGCTCATGATGACCCGTTTACGACCATGGAGTTTGTGGTGCGTATCATGGTGCAAATTTTCAAGAAACCGCTCGTCTTTGCCGAGGCGATAATGTGGCAGGTGCATAATGAAGGTGTGTCGGTTGTTGATGTGCTGCCTAAAAGTGAAGCTGAGTTTCGTGTGCGTAAAGCAACAGCCGCTGCCCGTTTAGAAGGATTTCCCTTTCGCTTTACACTTGAACCCGAGTAATTTGTAACTGTAGGGCGATTTTGCAAATCGGGCTACAGTTCTATTCAATCGTGTGGTGCAGGCGTTTTTGGAGAAAACTGGCAGCTCAATTGAAACTACGACTTTACTTGATGCTCAGGAGATTGTCGCTAAATCTGGTTATTTTACTTGATCGGTTCTTTATCAATTTTGAAGGCACACGCTTCATCACCGACAGCTTTACATTGCACCTGTTCAATACGGAAATTCAAACCGCCGCTGAACCAATCGAGTGCCGCTTGCAAAACACCAGTGGTGAAGTGACACATAGGCTGGACGGCCGTTTGCTGCCAACAAATCGGGCAAACATCCACAAAAAACAAATATTGGCTGCCTGACTCTTCGACACGACAATGTTGGTCACTGAATTGGGAAAAAATACGTGCTAAGGCTGCCAACCCCATTTTTAATTTTGTGTGCAGGGGCAAGGCACGCATGGCGATATCGCCCAGGCCCGCAATCATGCCTAATTGTTTCACACCCCGATCAAAAAAGTAACGGCCGCTCCTGACAGCCAGACGCCGGCCGCCGCGTGGCCCATACATCACAACCAATTCCTGGTTTAAGTTAGCAATAAAAGCAAAATCGAATTCGCGTTCCCAATTATCAGGCGGTTGTTTTGCAATGTACTGCGCCAAATCGGTTTTGTTCAACAAAACATTTAACCCATTGTCGCCCACAGCCTCAGCAAGCGCCCCCAGATAAATACGTCCCATCTTATTTGGGTAATATTTTCCGCTAACCGCAATCAATTCATGCATACAACAAATGACTCGACTACTTGACTATTCGGCTACCTGACGAATGACAGGTAAAAAAGTTTGGTTTGAATACGGCCGTAGCACAAACAAACCCTCTGCCGTACCACTCACCGTCACCACGCCATCGTCCCACCAGGGATAACTGCTCCATGCGCCTTCACTAGCCACACTGTCGCTGCCAGGCACAATATCAAAATATCCTGTCTCCACAAAATTCGTTGCCGGCAGTCTGCCAATATCCAACACACGTAAACCCGCTTGCCAATTGGTCTGGTACATCGTCGTGCCAATAATGTAGAGATTATGATCACGCGCTGTGGTGGACTGTTCATAAAAGCCCAAAACCACCGGTTCATCCAAATTGGCCACATCAAACAAATAGGTGCGCGTATTGTGACCGCTTGTGACTTCGTCCATCGTATCGCTGAGCAGCCAATAACGGTGATCTGGCGTCAGCGCACCTTGATGCGCACGCGCAATACCGGGATAATCAAAATCGGTAATGATTGCAGGGTTGTTTTTATCAGTGACGTCGCCGATGCTCACATTGTCATCACTGCCTATAAAACAAATTTCATGACCATTGTAATCGGCATCAGGCCCGTGATAGATAACACATTCGCTATCAGAGAGCGGCGCATCATCTTCTGCAAAGCAGCCGGCAAAAGTAGGATTGAGTGGATCAGCCAGGTTAAGCATATGGACTGCGCCGCCACAGGTATCGCTGCGGAAAACATATAGAAAACCACTCTCGGCATTGACCCATAAATTATGGCCGGGGCCAAATTCATCGTAATGATTGCCGGCACTAAATTCAACGGGGGGATTTTCAACATCCCGCAGTTGCGTCAGATCAAATATTTGCAAACCACTGGCGGTAGGAATATCAGCGGTGATATAGGCCACGTTTTGATACACCTTGATGTCACGCCAGAGTGAAGCGCCATCATGGCCGGGTAATTTGCCCAGGTAAACCGGATTTTGGCGGTCGCTGATGTCGATGAACGCGGTACCATCGGTCAGGCCAAAGAGTACATAATCACGCCCTGTCTCTGGATCCGTCCAGCCCCAATGGTCATTACCTTTGATTTCGCCGCCACCCCCAATCGCTTCTAACGGCAAATGCGCCAACAAATCGACGTTTTTGCAAGGATATGAACCAGCCATGCCAGCTTGACAGCGAATGACTGCGTTAGCAGCGGCCGTTTCGGTATCGCTCAGCACAAGTGTATCCGCCCACACATTCTCAACCCAACCATATACACCCACTAAAAGCAAGCTAAACCCAACAATAAAAATTCCAATCCGCCACATGTATCCGCTCCATAGGCGCACCTTTCGTCAAAGCAGAACTTCCAGCCACAGATAAACACAAGATTGCAAATTTCATCCGTGGCAGTGTAAAAATTCCGCAGCGCTTGTCATTTATACGCCAAGACAAACTCAATTGTAAGAGGTAAAATCTAAAATGCGAATGAAAATAATTATCTTAAACCGCATCTCACACAAACGGCCGTTTCTGTTTCTCAGCCTGCATATAGGCTTGTTACTGCTCTTGGGCAGCCTCAAAATCAGTGCGGCACAGAATGATCAGCTGCTTTTCAGTACCTATTTGGGCGGTAATCTGGCTGATACGGCCGCAGCCATCGCCACTGACCCGGCCGGCAATGTGTATCTAACCGGCAGCACCCAATCCATCCTTTTCCCTGCCGCCCGCGCCATTAACCATGGGGTAGACGAATACGCTCACGGTGTTCACGGTGTGGACGTATTCGTTGCCAAATTTAACAGCGATGGGTCTGAACTTGTATATGTACTCTGGTTTAATGCCATCAACGCCGCCGACGTGGACGAAGGCTATGGGATCGCCGTAGACAGCAGTGGGAGCGCCTATGTCACCGGTCACACACGCTCGGCCGATTTCTGCACGCTTTTCGGCGACGTACCCGGTTACGACACGACCCACAATGGTGACAGTGATGCTTTTTTGCTTAAGGTGAAGCCAGATGGATCGGGTTTGGATTACTGCACATTCGTGGGCGGCAGTGATTGGGATATCGCACGAACCGTTATCCTCGACACAAACAACAATGCCATCATTAGCGGTGCAACCTGGTCTACTGATTTCCCAATCACAAACGACGCCATCCAATCAACAAATGCAGGCCAACGAGATATTTTTATCGCGCAGTTGGATGCAAGCGGCACAGAGTTAACCTATGCTTCCTATTGGGGCGGCACAGGTCAGGAAGAAACCCGTGGCATGGCATTGGGCACAAATGGCAATCTCGCTTTGACAGGCTGGAGTAATTCAACCGATTTACCCACCACCCCAGACAGCTTTGCACCCGATTATGGCGGTGAGTTTGACGGGTTTTTGTTACAGCTTTCGTCCGATCTGGATGAAATCGATTTTGCAACTTATTTAGGTGGCAGCGGCGAGGACCGCGCAACGGCCGTTGTCCTCGACGATCACAACACAGTTACAGTTTCCGGCTATACGCTTTCAAGTGACTTTCCCATTTCTCCATCTGCTTATCAGAGCAACTTGGCAGGCGGTTGGGACAGCTTTGTATTGCGCTTGGGAGCAGGCGCTCGTGCTGAGCATGGGCGAAGTGGCCATTCATTACGCTACAGCACCTATTTGGGCGGCAGCGGAGATGACGAAAGTCTGGGCTTAGTAGTAGACACAAATGGCATCGCGACAGTGACCGGGACGACAAACTCCACTGATTTCCCAATCACCCCACAGGCATACACGGCGACGCTTGCCGGAGAGCAAGATGTGTTTGTGGCCCAAATCAGTCCCAACGGCCGTCAACTTTTGTATGGTTCCTATTTGGGTGGGTTGGAGAATGATGGGGGAACGGCCGTTGTCCAAACCACACCCAACAGCTTCATCTTCACTGGCAGCACCCGTTCCACCGATTTCCCCACCACACCGGGTGCATACGATACCCGCCCCAATGGCGATTACGATATTTTCGTCACACAGCTAACGCCCATCAGCGAAGCGCTGCTGCACCAGATTTATTTGCCACTGATCCAAAATTAAATGCAAACAAACAACAAAAGTTGTGGATTTGCTCTGTCGGGCAAGAGCAAAGAATTTTAGTGACCAGCGATCCATAATTCAAGCCGCGGGAGAAGACATTGCCAATCTTTTAGCTGATGTAGGACGATTTTGCAAATCG
>JAGRDI010000320.1:11069-12611 GCA_020432765.1 Anaerolineales bacterium
AAATCGCCCTACAGGTGCAGTTGTGCTGTGTAATAGGCAACGGTGTCATCTTCGATTTCGTCGTAACTGGCATGCAGCAGGACGCTTTTGAAGGGGTCGGGATGTGCCAGTAACAAGCCATACACACGCTGATTGGGTGTGTATTGGCCGCCGCGCCGGATCATGCCGAAATCGCGTTTTAGACCCGTGAAGGCAGATAAGGGTTCAGTCCAATGGGTGGGTTTGCCATAACGGCCGTCGATCACCTCCACCGCATCTCGATAATAGGTCACTTTCCAGACCATCTGCGCACGCAGTTTGATAATCCAGAGGATCAATCCCACCAGCAAAAGCAAAAAGCCAGTGATGAAAAAGAGCGTCCACTGCGCTGAAATCAGGCTGGCAAAAAAGACGGTAACAGCGGGCACAAGCAACATACTCAGAGCAACCTTTTGCACCGTGTCCAATCTGAATCCTGCTGGCGAGAGGATTGTCACCGTAAGCGGCCTGTCTTCAAGCCGGGTTTGTAAGGGCGCAGCCAATACAATGGGGTTTTGTAACATGGTTCGTTTAATTTTGCGTAACATATCTGTAGAGTACAACAACAGCCCAATAACAGCCAAGTAAAACGACCATTGGGGAGACACAGCTCTGAGCAGCAGTGATCATCACACTCACTTGTGACATTCGTCGCTCGCGAAACGGCCGTTCCTCAGTATCACGCCAGCGGCCACTCTGCTACACTAAATTATCATGTGGGAATCACCCTGGATTGGCATCCTGATTGTTCTAATATTGTTGGTGCTCGTTTATCTAGCATACATATGGCGTATCAGAAGTGAGCGGGCACATAGTCGCGAACTGGCAACGCAGGTGGTAGAACGTACCAAAGAGATGCGTGCATTGTATACGATAACAGCCGTTGTCAGCAGTTCGCTAGATTTGGACGAAACGCTCACAGAAGCGCTGGATAAAACGTTGGAGGTTATGGGATGTGCAACAGGTGGCATCCACTTGTTACAAAATGGTGGTAACAAGTTGGACTTAACCCATCAGCAAGGCTTACCCAAGGATTGTGATGTTAAGCTAAACCAGCTTTTCGGCAACGGCCGTTTTCTCGACCAAACCATCTCATCTGCCAAGCCCTATATCGTGGAAAATTTGCCGGCTGACCCCAAATTTGATCAGCCATCAGCGTGTTTGCCGGATTACAAATGGTTGGCAGTTACGCCGCTGATTGCTCATGGTAAAGTCTTGGGCACCCTTTTTATGTTGGCGCGTAAGCAGCGCACTTACTCAAAACGTGATATCGAGTTACTCGGTTCTATATCTGGTTTGGTCTGCGCTTTAAGTCACCACGCTGGTATGGTTATGCGGGCTTGCTGCTGGTCAGCACACTGGCTTTTACCATGTTGGGTTGGTCTGATCTGCCCGGCATGATGATCGGCATAGGCTCCGTGATAGTCCTTGGGGGCATCATTGTACTGATCCGTTTTTTAAACAACCATCCGGTTCTGCCAGATAAAGAACTGGACTGGTAGGGGCGCACCTGCGTGTGCGCCC
>JAGRDI010000321.1 GCA_020432765.1 Anaerolineales bacterium
CAGCCACTTTTCCGACAGCCTGCTGGGATACGCATAACGCGGCTATCATTTTTGCTGGATAAACCCGCATAGCTTTGACTGTGCCCCGTTTACCCACTATATATTATCAACACATTAAGGAAGTGGGTTCAATTGCAAGCCGTGCCAGCCAATGGCTATAATCAGAGTAAGATGAAGCGATATTATGTCTTGTTATTGATTGTTATTTTGTTTGTGGGTGCGTGCAGCGGCCAGAGTTTCCCGCTGCCACACGATTCCCGCCTTGAAGAACCGCCTGCCAGCACCGCAAATTCAGATGCAGAAACGGCCGTTGCCAACCCCACTACCCCTACAGAACCGATCCCTGATGCCGGTGGTTATGCACGCGCCTTTTATCGTGCCTGGGAAGGGCAAGATTATATCGGCATGTACAGCTTGCTCTCACAACAAAGCCAGGCCAAAGTTGGCAGCGAAGCGTTTGTCAGCAGCTATCAAGATGCCATGGACACAGCACGTGTAAAAACGATACATGCACAGCCGCTTTCGCTGGTGCAAGAAGACGATCAGGCTGAATTTGGCGTGCGTGTGACCTGGGATACGGCCGTAACTGGTCAAATCACACGCGACTACAGCGTACCGCTTACCTATAAAGACGGCCGTTGGGGCATCGAATGGCACGAAGGCTTGATACTGCCCGAACTCGAAGGCGGCAATCGCCTCAGCATGGAATATGAGATTCCGTCACGCGCAAATATTTACGACATCAACGGACAAGCGCTTGCCTATCAGGGCAAAGTCGTCAGTCTGTCGGTGATTCCGGGACAAATACAAGACGAACCTTACTTCTTAGGCGTGCTCAGCCAGGTGTTAGGCAAGCCCGCAGAAGACATTCAATTTCTCTATGCGGCCTCTAAACCGGATTGGCTTGTGCCCATCGGCGACATCACCGAAGCGCGTTTGCAAGATTTTGCCCTCGATATTCAGCCGCTGATTGGTGCAGGTTTAGCCCCGCCCGAAGGACGCACGACACGCATCTATGATCCCGATGGGGTCGCACCTCATATCGTTGGTTACACTGGCTTTATCCCCGCAGAACAAATCAGCTATTATCTGGAAGAAGGTTATCGCGGCGACGAACAGGTCGGTTTAGTGGGCATGGAAGGCTGGGGTGAAGAATATTTGAACGGCACACGTGGCGGCACGTTGAGCGTTTACACCTCTAACGGCGAATTTGTCAGCACCCTGGCAGACCAACAACCCAAACAATCACGCAGCCTTTTTACGACATTTGATAAAAGCTTCCAGGCAGCAGTTGAGCAGGCGCTTGCCGAAGCGATTAGCAGCCATCCCACTGCTGAACATGGCGCTGTGGTCGTGTTGGATGTTAATAATGGCAAAGTAAAAGCCATGGCCAGCTATCCCAGCTATAATCCACAGATTTTTGATGGCGCACGGCCTAACGCTGATGTTGAGTTAGGCCAGGTGTTTAATGATCCGGGACGGCCGTTAATCAACCGCGCCGCTCAGGGCGCCTATCCTGCCGGGTCTGTCTTCAAAATCGTCACCCTGGCGGCTGCATTGAACAGCGGCTTGTATACACCAGAAACACTTTACACCAGTACCGGTACATGGAATAAATTAGGTGATGGTAATGCTAAAACAGATTGGCTGGAGGGTGGACACGGCACGATTACACTCAAACAAGCGTTAGTCGTTTCTTGCAACTCCTGTTTCTATGATGTTGGTTACAATATTGATGGTCAGGACAATACCTTATTGCCGCGTATTGCCACTGAATTTGGTTTAGGACAGCGCACCGGTATTAGCGGCATTGACGAAACTAGCGGCTTAATCCCTAGCCCAGAATGGAAAACGGCTGAACTTGGCGAAGGGTGGGCAACTGGAGACGCCGTCAACATGGCCATCGGACAGGGTTATGTACAAGTGACACCCTTGCAAATCGCGAATATGGTGGCTGCTGTTGCCAATGGCGGCACGCTCTACCAACCAACCCTGGTTGATCGTATCGGCGCTGCTGGTGATGCGCCGGAAGAACCATGGCCAGTCCAGACTATTGGACAACTGCCACTTGACCCTGATCAGATGGCCACACTCAAAGATGCCCTCTGGAATGTCGCCAACGGCCCTTGGGGCACGGCCAGCGATAGATTTGATGGGCTGCCGCTGCAAGTCGCTGGTAAAACAGGCACGGCCGAAGCGCCGCCCAACGATCCCCACGCCTGGTTCGCTGGCTACGCGCCCGCTGCACCCTATACCACCCAAGATGGCACATACCTCGAAGATCCTGAAATCGCCATATCTGTCATTGTCGAAAATGCGGGTGAAGGTTCAGCGGTTGCCGCGCCCATCTTCCGCCGCATTGTCGAGCTTTACTACGGCATCCCCACCACACCCTTCCCCTGGCAAACATAACCAGAAAATTAATTGTTGCAATGTCACATAAGGCGCTATAATGACACGATGATTCGCGCTGTTATAGACACTAACGTCATATTTGAAGGCTTAACAAGACGTAATCGTGTCGGTGCTTATATAATTAAATTGCGGCAGGCACAGTTAGTCCGGCCCTATGATTCGCTAACGTTTCAGCATGAATATTACGACGTGCTGGGCTCGGCTTCAGATACCGAATTCGATGCTGTTCTAGCTGAAGGAGAGCCTGCAGAACCGGAGTCAACCATTAATCCCGACTTAGCTGCCCGCGTTGAAGCTAAAATTGTGGCTGCCCGCACGAGAAAGCTCAAATCGTGAAACTTATTATCCAAATCCCTTGTTACAACGAAGCTGAAACTTTGCCGGAAACGCTGGCAGAACTGCCTATACATATTCCGGGGGTGGATGTGGTTGAGACGTTGGTGATTGATGATGGCAGTGAGGACGAAACGGCCGTTGTTGCCAAACAACACAACGTCAACCACATCATCAGCCATCCTAAAAACATGGGATTAGCCGCCGCCTTCCAAACCGGATTGGATACCTGTCTACGACTAGGCGCTGACATCATTGTCAATACAGATGCCGACAATCAATATCCAGGGCATTATATCCCTGATTTGGCGGCACCGATTGTGAATGGCGCCGCTGATATGGTCATCGCTAACCGCCAAGTCAACCAAATCGCCCATTTTTCACCGGTAAAAAAAGGACTGCAAAAGCTCGGCAGTTGGACAGTACGCACCGTTAGCGGTACCGACGTGCCGGATGCCCCCAGCGGTTTTCGTGCTTACTCACGCGAGACTGCTTTGCGACTACACATCCTCACGCGCTTTAGTTATACGCTGGAAACGATTATCCAGGCAGGCAAACTTGGCTTGACAATAGTGAGCGTACCGATCGAGACGAATGAAACGTTACGGCCGTCGCGCTTGCAGCGTAATATGTGGCACTTCATCAAAGCCCAGGCTGGCACCATCTTGCGTCTCTATGCCTTTTATGAACCGCTCAAAACCTTTAGTTATATGGCGCTGCCCTTCTTATTATTAGGCAGCCTATCTTGGCTGCGTTTCCTCTACTTTTATTTTCAACAAATCGGAGGCCATCTGCAATCGCTAACCATTGGCACTGGCTTATTCCTTGTCGGCATCCTCATTTTACTTTTTGGCATCCAGGCCGATATCACCAGCAAACACCGCCAAATCAGCCAAGAAATGCTCTATCGGCTCAAAAAGATGGAATTGGAACAAGATCATGCGCGCCAAAATTCGTGAACGTGCCAACCAGCTGTTTGTACGCTGCCCGCGAATAGGGCAAATCGGCTACGATTTATTACGTATCAGCGGCATTGACCGCTCGACACAGGGCACAAAACCATTCTTGAAACAACTTGCACAACGCGGCTTTGCACCCAAAACGATCGTCGATGTAGGTGCCAATCATGGAGGGTGGAGCCGCATAGCAACGGCCGTTTTCCCACAAGCAAACTTCGTTTTGATCGAGCCTCAAGCAGAAATGTCACCGTTTTTGGATAATTTATGTGCAGGTAATCCAAAAATGCAATGGATATTAGCCGGTGCTGGTGCCACAGAAGGTGAGTTAGCACTCACGATATGGGATGATTATCAAGGCTCTGCCTTCTTAACCGACGAAGTACACCAAATGGTTCCTTTTACGCAACGCAGACAAGTGCCCATCATCACACTGAACAGTCTCATTGCTGCGCAGCAAATGGACATGCCCGATTTTGTAAAAATTGACGTTCAGGGGTTTGAAATGGAAGTGTTGCGTGGCGCCACACGCTGTTTAGGACAAACCGAACTTTTCATCCTCGAAGCGTTTCTTTATCATCCACAAAACGCACGCCCCAATTTCTATAAAATTGTGTCCTTTATGGAATCATATGGCTATGCCGTTTATGATTTTACAGATATGGCTCACCATCCCCAAAGTGGCGCTTTGACCCAGATTAACATCTGTTTTATGCTGGCAAACAGTCTTTTTAAATGAATAGGAGCAATTTATGAAACATAATCGTATTCTTGTTTTGACTTGTGTAATTATCGTTGCGATGGTAATCCCAATTCTGCTATTGCAAATGATAGACCGCCAATCTGTTTTAGCCGACACAGAAAATGCGAGCTGGGGCGATCCCCAGGTCGGCTTTATCGTCAATACAACATCGGGCATGCAGCCCGAAATCAATCAGATCAATGCTGCCTGGGGACAAGTCGGCGCATACTGGAATTGCCTTACTTGCACGTACCACCTCACTCAATTCCGGGATAACGCCATGTACATAGGCAAAACTCAAAACGAAACCCAATTTGGTAATTGGCTGGGCAACCTCAACGCAGCGGGAGGTGGAGAGTGCTCTGATAATACTTACGCCGGGCTGCGCGAATTTGTCCTCAATTTACCCGATGATGCACCTGTCTCAGATGCGATTGTCTTCTCTGATTCACCACCTACAGGCAATCGGCGCACCTTCGGATTCGTGCTTGACAAGATGATTGAGAACAACGTTCGGGTTCACAATGTGGGCCGCGCTCTGTGCAACAACGAAAACTTACCCTATTACGCGATGGATTACTTTGCCCTGCTCACCGGTGGCGAGTTCCATCGGCCCGTTTCTGCCGGCGAATACATGACCGATACATTAATCGCGATGAATTTGGCAATGTCCAAGGATTTGTTTGGCACTTATATGGGACACCTTGACAACTCAGTCGATGTTTATCCGCTGGACATTGACAGTTCAATCACAACTTTAGGTGTTGATCATCATTGGTGGTGTTTAACTTGTACACGTTCGGCTGAAAACGGATTGCCTCCTTCCGATATAGGCGACATAAAAATGGAATTGGTTGACCCCGATGGCAACGTCGTTGACGAGACGACACCCGGTTTCCGCAGTCTCACGACAGCAATGCGTGATATGCAGATTATGTTCGAAACATTAACGCACGATGATACGGGTCAATGGCAGCTGCGTATAATAGGTAGTGGCGAATATGCTGTCAACGTGTTTGGTAATTCGACCGTTCATATGAAATCAATTGGGCGTAACGTTGCCCGTGCCAACAAGGAATTCGAGGTTCGTGCATTAATCACGGCTGAGGAAGATAACGAGTTAAGCAGCCGTTGTCACGATGTCCCCTGCGAACCATTGACCGCAACGTTAAAGCTCATCGGCGTCGATACATTTGAATCAATTGATGTAGATATGTTCAATATCGGCATGCCACCGTCCGTATTCGGTGGGGCAGTAACGGTACCAAATCCTGGACTATATCGTCTTGTTGCAGAAGGAACGCTGCTTGACGGATCAAAGTTCATGCGCGTTGATCCAACCCCGATACGCATTCGCACTCATAATATGGATGGGTCAGACGATGCACCCGCTTTGCCGGGCAGTACGCGTGCCGTTTCTTTTGAATTGGTCAATGATGGTGCTGCTGGACGCTCAACAGCGACGACTTTCGATCTAGAATTATTCTCAGAACTGGGTTGGACAACTGCGGATATGATTCCAGATTCGGTGACATTGGATCCGGGACAATCGGTTCAATACACGGTGGAAGTTGTCATTCCCGCTGATGCTGACGCTGGTTTGATCGAGGACAGTACACTTGTAGCTGTGCCACAGGATGACTTAGGGGCGACTATCTCAAGCTCTTCACAGACCCTTGTCGTGGATCAATTATCCAGTTTTCTGCCGTTGATATTGAAATAAGCTGAAGCGTAGCCGGGGTATCCTTACCGCGCCTGTGGAAAACGCGGTAAGAAACCGCGGCTACTAATAATTGCGTATTGCGTATCTAGAAAGTGTTTTGTAATACGCAGTACGCAATACGGGTCAGCGAATTCCACAGAGCCTCTTTTTTAACAGGTGTAACGATCGACAAGAAAAATAAGCGCCAGTGATAACAAAGAAGCCTGCGAAAAGCTGTCGACAGGCAGCTTAATTTGGAAGTCGTGTACCGTTTGTGCAGATTGCACGCGGCCTATGGGTTCAGGCAGTGTGGCATCTTGCGGCTCTGTGAAAACAGCTAGGCCATCTGGAACATCATCATAGAATCCCAAAAATAAATCTTGTTCACAGCCGCCACACACCAGCCAGCGCACACCCTCGACTTCCATCAAGTAATAGGGCAAAGACAATGGATCGCCATCAAGCGAACGGCCGTATTCATTGATGATCGCGTACACAGCAAAATCGTAGATGATCGCATAGCTGGTATGTTTGTGTTTTTTGCGTCCATTCTCCTGCCAGGGCAAATCCAGCGAAGCCACCGGCTGCCCGTCTGGTTTGGCGAAACGCACATGTTTGCACGGATCTTTGGGCAGCCAGGGCGATCCATGGTCGGCGACAAGCAGCAGTTGTTCTTCTTTGTCGTAGAGGTGATAGCGACGGCCGTTACCCGTCGCAGGCAAACGCTTAATCCCAAAATTCATCACAAATGATTGTACAGGTAGCTAGCAGTAGGGACAATGGGAGAATAGTACCATGATTTTGCGATCAACTTGTCAATATTGGCTCTATGGGAATTCCCGGGGTTTGATCGTATTGCGTACTGCGTAACGCTCTCTGGATACGCAATATTAACCGAAACCCTAAAGACCCTCAATATTTTACAGTCAGCACAAGTTGACTTGCTGAAAAACCGAAACGCTTTTCCATCCTTAAAATATACTGAAGCAGGTCAATCTTGTGATATACTTTGTGTTGCGGGAGATTACAACAAAACTATCCCTCTATAACAATAAACATCTGGACACTGGTGTTTTTTATTTTACCAGAGAAGACTTGTCAGGTTTTATGATCAATTTGCTCCATGCCACTCGTGGTGAAACCTGACAAGCCTAGAATTCGCCAGACTCCAGTAAACATTATGAGCGAACATCAACCATTTGTCCATCTACATGTCCACAGTGAGTTTTCCCTACTGGATGGCCTCAGTCGCATCGATGACTTAGTCAATCGTGCTGTCGAACTCAACCAACCCGCCATCGCACTCACTGATCACGGCACCATGTATGGCACCATGTCCTTTTACCGTGCAGCGAAGCGGGTAGGTGTCAAACCGATCATCGGCGTCGAGACCTATTTGTCGATGCGTGGCATGCGCCAAAGAGACCCTCAGCTGGACAAAGAACGCTTCCACATGCTGTTGTTGGCCCAAAACCAGACCGGTTACATGAATTTGCTTGAGATTGCCACCACTTCACAGTTAGAAGGCTACTATTACAAACCGCGCATCGACCGTCATTTCATGGCTCAATATAACGCAGGCATCATCGCTACCACTGGTTGTATGGCTGCTGAGATCCCGCGTGCGATTGGGCAGGGTAATATGCAGCTTGCGCATGAGTTAATGGGCGAATATCTCGACATATTCGGCAAAGAACGCTTGTATATCGAACTGCAAGAACATCACATTCCAGAACTATCCGACATCAATAAAAAGCTCATCGAAATGGCACCACACTTTGGCATGCAAAATAATTTTTTAGCGACCAATGACGTACATTACACCCTCGCTGAAGATGCCACCCCGCATGAAGTGCTGCTCTGTATTCAAACCGGATCAACCGTCAAAAATCCCAAACTAACCTTCTCCGACAAAGAATATTATTTGAAATCGCATGCTGAAATGCTGCAGCTTTTTAAGCATAACGGCTACACAGAAGATGTGGTGTTGAATTCGTTAAAAAACAGTCTCGCTATTGTCGAAATGTGCGACGTAAACCTTGATTCGGAAGGCTATCGTCTGCCTGAATTTGAAGTGCCGGCGGGCCATGATGCCCATTCCTACATGCGCCATCTATGCGAGAAAGGGTTAATTTGGCGCTATGGTGAAGCGCGTGCACGTAATGATGATGGGCTGCGTCAGCGTCTGGAACATGAGATGGGCATTATCAATCGCATGGGCTTCGATACCTATTTTCTGATAGTTTGGGATCTGTGTGAATGGGCAGCCCGCAGTGATGGTTGGTGGGAAATGCACCAAGATCCCTTCCCCTACGCCAGTTATTCCGAATGGAAACAAAATGACATCTGGTGGAATGTGCGTGGTTCGGGTGCTGGTTCGGTTGTTGCTTATACACTGGGTATTACGAGCATTGACCCGCTTGTTAATGGCCTCATCTTCGAACGTTTTTTGAATCCAGGGCGCGTTTCGATGCCGGATATCGACCTCGATTATCCCGATGATGCGCGCGGCATGATGGTCGCCTACACCAAACGACGTTATGGTGCAGAAAAAGTAGCCCAAATTATCACTTTTGGAACAATGGGTGCACGTGCTGCCATTCGTGATGTGGGGCGTGCCATGGACATGCCTTTAGATTCGGTCGATGGCATTGCGCGACTGATCCCTGCAATCCCCGGCAAACCAGTCAAAATCGACAATGTTTTAGACTCTGATAACGAGTTTTATGCGGCTGAATTGCGTGATCGGTACAAGAATGAAACGGCCGTTAAAACCCTGCTCGACACCGCCAAAAACCTGGAAGGGATCGCACGCCATGCCTCCAGCCATGCTGCCGGGGTGATTGTTTCAGATCGGCCGTTGCAAGAATATGTGCCGCTCAACCGGCCAACCAGTGGTGAAGAAGGGCTAGGCGGCGTTGATCGCGTCACCCAATGGCCGATGGAAGTTGTGGAATCAATTGGCCTGCTCAAGGTTGACTTTTTGGGTTTAAGTACCCTCACCGTCATGCGCCGTGCTGCACGTCTGATCGAAGAACGTTATGGCACCGTCTACACCATGGACAACATCCCTTATGATGTTGGTCATGTAGGGCCGGACGAAAGCAAAAATCCAGAAGCGCTATTTGATATGCTGGGTCGGGGCGATGTGGCCGGCGTGTTCCAGGTGGAAGGTGCCGGGATGCGGCGCCTGATGATTGATATGAAACCGACACGCTTTGACCATATCATCGCCGCCATTTCGCTGTATCGTCCAGGTCCGATGGAAAACATCCCTGAATATACACGCCGCATGCATGCGGCAATCTACGAAAACAAAAATATTGTCGAATACCATACCCCTGCGTTAGAACCGATTTTGAAGGATACCTACGGCATCCTCGTTTACCAGGAACAAATCATCCGCATTGCCTCCGATTTGGCCGGTTATGAGCCTGGTGAGGCGGATATGATCCGTAAAGCAGTCGCCAAAAAGAAAAAGAAACTCATGGCCGAACACCAGGTGCAATTCACTGCAGGCGCCATGAGCCGGGGCTTTAGCCGGGAAGTGTGCGATGCCATTTGGGGTGATATTGAGTTTTTTGCACGCTACGGCTTTAACAAGGCCCATGCCGCCGATTATGCCAAAGTGACCTGCCAGACAGCTTTCCTCAAGGCTCACTATCCGGTTGAATATTTGACCGCTATGCTAAGCGTGGAGCGTGATAATACAGACAAGGTGCGCCGCTATTTCGCTGAAGCCAAAAACCTGGGCATCGATATCGCGCCGCCGGTGATCAACCGTTCCGGCTTAGACTTCAGCATTGAGGATGATGGTACACGGCCGATTATCCGTTTTGGGTTGGGCGCGATCAAAAATGCGGGTGCGGCGGCGCTCAATTTAATCATTGAAGAGCGCGAAGCCAATGGAGAATTTACCAATCTGCAAGATTTATGCGACCGTGTCGATTTGCGGCGTGTGGGTAAACGTGCGCTGGAATTTATGATCAAAGCGGGCGTCTTTAAAGAGTGGGGAAACGTGTCGCAGTTTATGGAAGGTATGGATCGCATTGTCAACGAAAGCGGCAAAAATCATGACGCCGCAGCCGCCGGACAAATGAGTTTATTTGGCGCATTTGGCGGCAATGGCGGTGGCATTAAAATGACGGCCGCTTTGCTCAAACCCAAGAACAAAATCAAATCAATCGACCATAAAAAGCTGCTAGAATGGGAAAAAGAGGCGTTAGGCGTGCATGTGTCAGAGCATCCATTAGAACGGCCGTTAGCCATTCTACAACCCCATACCAGCGCCACCATCGGCGAATTGGATGCCACCTGGGGCGGTAAACAAGTGCGCATCGCCGGCATGATCAGCCGCCTGCGTCCTTTGACCACCAAAAAAGGGGATGCGATGGCTTTTGGTGCGCTGGAAGATTTAGATAACAGCATTGACCTCGTCTTTTTCCCGCGTACCTGGCAAGTGTGTCGTGAGCAAGTGCAGATTGACCAGGTTTTGCTGCTTAATGGTAAGGTACAGTTGAAAGGTGAGGATGTGAATATTATTGTAGACAGCGTGTCTACAACGGTAGAAAATGCACAAGCAGCCGACAAGGGCTGGATTGATGAGTATGTGCCGCCGCCCATCTCTCAGCCGCAGCAAGTAAAAAACGGGGTGGCTCAAGAAACGGCCGTGCAACCATCCACACCCACACCCGCGCCAGCCCCAAGAATTGCTGAAACCATGGCTGCATTCAGCACCGCACCCCCTCCGCCCCCGCCAAATTTCGAGGAAGAGTGGCAGCCTGCCGCCAAACCGGCGATAACAGCAGAAATTCCGCAGCCGCAGTCCACCAAACCGGCAGCAGATGTTTCTGCCGACAGGGTCTATACAGCACGCAGCGGCGCGAAAATTGAAGTGCCGGGAGATGGGGGTGGCAACGGCCGTANNACCATCATCGTCGAAATCAAAGCGGCCGGTAACTGGCAAGAAACCATACGCCGCTCCGTTAAATTGGCCGCCGATTATCAGGGCCAGGATAAACTCAGTCTGCTGATGCAAGGTCAAAGTTTGTCGATGGACTTCCCCGACCAAAACACCAACTGCTGCAGCGATCTGATCAATGGCCTAGAACGTCTGCCGGGCATCGTGCGCGTTTATGAAAAGTAACCATACTTTATTCCTCTGTTTACTCGGTGCCAATAGAATTGTGCATATATCGTTATTGAGGATGTTGTGGCACTGATTATGGCTGTTTACTTTCCAGCTTTATTATCAAAAGGCAAAATCTGGCGCAGGTAGGGTTGGATGCCGCTAGCAGCACCCAGGCAACAACCTTTTCCACGGTACATCATCCGGTCGAAAGGTATAAT
>JAGRDI010000322.1 GCA_020432765.1 Anaerolineales bacterium
CTCTTGACCATTGCTAGTCAGTTTGAATGCATTGTCTGTCTTGGTCGCCCACCCCTTTGCAACCAGTTCCTGCAAGGCAGCGCTGTAAATTTCAACAGAATTGCCACGAAACTCCAGGCGTTCTTGAAGCGCAGCGGCCGTATTAAGGCCATCTTTCCACAACAAAGTAAAGGCTTCCATCGCCGGCCCACTCAGTTCATAGGGAGCATAAGCGGCTAGATGGGCATCGTCGCGGTACGCATTCAGATCATCAAGGTATTCATCTACCCTGACTAACCCGGCATCAGCGTCATTGCGATGCATGCTGCGGCTGCAGCCAATGCACCATTTATCTGTACCATCATCTTGTGTGGCACTGCGTTCGACAACAGCGGCCAATAAAGTTGTCAATTGTTCCGATTCTGCTTGTGGCAATAATTCTAACGCGCTTAAAGTATCAGTAAATGCATTGTCCACGGCAAAATAAGCTTCGCGGCCCGCATCTGTAACTGCATAATCGCTTGTGTTGCCTGTTTTCGTTACAAATCCAGCAGCGGTCAGCGCTTGAAGGCGCTCAGCATACAAATTCGGATTGGCATATGGAAATCGGCGTGCAAAGTTCACAGTTGAAACCGGCAGCGGTTCTATGCCCAGCCCTTGCCATAAAGTGAAGAAGAGCCCCGGTTGATTGAGGCCATATGCTTGCATGATTGGCTGTGTTTTGTCGGCATAAAGCGGCCCGGCCGCACCCAGTGCGCCATTGGCGATTGGCCAAACGGCAACGGCTGTTAAACGTTGCAGCTGTTCAAATAATTTTTGTAATAGATTATGCAGTTTGTTTTGTTCATCTTCAGTGAGTGCTTGCCAGCCGACAAAGTAATATTCATTGGTTCGATTTTCGACTTCTGCGCGTACCATGCGCCCACTTGTGGTGATTGCAAAGGCTGGCTCGCTGTTGATTTCTAGCCAGCTTTGTGCCACAAAAGGTTCCAGACCAGATGTATAATCAGCCGCAGAATGATTGCGCTGGGTAAACCGCTCAGCCAGTTCGGCGGCTGTTAAAGGACCATTCTTCCAAATCGCTGTAAATGCTTCCCAACCGTGCCCGCTGACTCCCAAAGGCTGCCAGGCGGCAATGTGGGCATCATCACGATAGCGCAGCAGGTCGGTGAGATATTGGTCAATGCGCAGCATCGCTGGCGTATTGGGGCCAGGGTCGGTGCGGCGGCTCATGTGGAAGAATGCCTTGTTCGCGGGTGTAACGGCCGTTTCGGTGCCCACAATTATACGTTCCAATAAATCAGCCAATCCTGTCAAATCTGCGGCTGGCAGCGGCAATTCTAAAGCGGCTAATGCTTCACCCGTTGCGCTGAAAAATGCGTTGATCCAGAAACGGCCGTTGTCTGTGAGGCGGTAAGCATCTTCCCCGACTGATTGAAGAAAACCGCGTGCGGCCGTTTGCTGCAAATATTCCCGTTGGGTGTTTATATTCGTGTAGGGGGCGATAGAATGGAACACCTCGACAGTGAGCGGTTCGGGATCAACCCCCAGCGCCATAAAAGACAACAGCCAATCGGGATGTTCGTATTTTGCTTCTTGCAAGACCGCTTGCATTTTCTGGCGATAATGGGGACTAAAAGCAGCCATCGTGTTTTGAATTTGTATAAATCTATCTTCGGGTGACATCAAATGATCTCCTTATTTATTCTAAAAACGCACAATAATCGTTTGAACCGTATAACCCGGTAAAGCGGGTAGTATGCATAGAATAATAGTTTTTTGGGAGTTTGTCAAGCCTCAATGGCGCGAAATATGATTTTGATTTCTCTATTTGTTGTGTATCCTATAGGGATGACAAACATAAACGACGATATTGCTTCTTATGATTTGAAACAAACTATCACTACAAATCGCCTCGTTGGTATGTGGCGCATGCTGACTGGGTATCAGTGGTTGATTGTGGGTGCGGCCGTTGCCATTGGCTTGGCCGCTGTCTTTCGCACCAGCTTTTTTTATCTGCTGCGCTATTACACCGACGATGTTTTGGGCAGTAAAACACAAGCTTATTTGCTGCCCTGGATCGCCTTGGGGTTTATTTTGCTTGCGTTGGGTCAGGGCAGTTTCACCTTTACTGCTGGACGGTGGGCAGCGGCGGCGGCTGAAGGGGCCACTGTGCGGCTGCGTGATTATCTTTATGACCACATTCAACGGCTGACATTTGGCTACCATGACAAAACTTCAACAGGTGAACTGATTCAACGTGCGACATCAGATGTCGATATGCTGCGTCGTTTTTATGGGGAAGAGGCGATCGGATTCGGCCATATTGTGATGATGTTTTTGGTTAATTTTATAGCCTTGTTATTATTAAATGTGCAGTTGGCTCTCATTTCGGTGATCGTCATCCCGTTTCTATTCATCATTTCAATCCTGTTTTTTAAGCGAATCGCCAAACGCTACGAAGCTTTTCAGGAACAAGAAGGTAAGCTGTCAACGACCTTGCAAGAAAATTTGTCGGGTATTCGGGTTGTGCGTGCGTTTGCACGCCAGGAGTATGAACGCGAAAAGTTTGAAGTCGATAACCATGAACGTTTTCGGCGTGGTAAGCGCTTACTCATTTTGCATGCTTTTTACTGGCCATCGACAGATATTTTGGTGGGCATCCAACTGCTGATTGGTTACTTTATCGGCGCTACGATGGCGATCAATGGCACCATTTCTGTAGGCACTTATGTTGCTTACATGGGTATTTTGGGTTGGTTACTATGGCCAATGCGTAACTTGGGGCGCATTGTGGTGCAGATGTCAACCGGTGTTGTCTCATTTGGGCGTGTGTTAGATATCATCAAGGAAGATCGTGAACCTTTGGACGACGGCCGTTACCAGCCACAAAAACCACTGCAAGGGGATATCCGTTTTGAGCATGTCGAATTTGAATACGATGCCGATACGCCCGTGCTGCATGATATCAATTTCCATTGCCAGGTTGGCCAATCCATCGCCTTAATCGGCACAACCGGGTCGGGTAAAACGTCGCTGGTAAATTTGCTGCCGCGTTTCTATGACTATACAGGCGGTAGTATAAAGCTCGATGGGATTGAACTGCGTGATTATCCTCGCTCCTATCTGCGCCGGAATATAGGCGTTGTGCAGCAAGAACCTTTTTTGTTTTCCCGCACGCTGCGCGAAAACATCATTTATGGTGTGGAACGCGATGTAACCGATGCAGAAGTGGAAGAAGCTGCCCGTGCGGCAGCGATTCATGATGTGATCGTCGGTTTTCCTGATGGGTATCGCACGCTGGTGGGCGAGAAAGGGGTTACGCTGTCTGGGGGACAAAAACAGCGCATTACCCTCGCACGGACCTTGCTCAAAGACCCGCGCATCCTCATTTTGGACGACGCGACCTCATCTGTTGATACTGGCACAGAAGCGGCGATTCGGGATGCTTTAATCCAATTGATGCCCGGCCGCACGACCTTTATCATTGCCCATCGTATTCAGACGGTGATGGATGCAGATATGATCCTGGTCTTGGAAGCTGGGCGTGTTGTGCAATGTGGCGTGCATTCTGATCTTGTGAACGTTGATGGCCCTTACCAACAAATTTACCATTTGCAGTCCCGGATTGAGGACGAGTTGACGCAAGAACTTGCCAATATGCTGTAAAAAGAGTGATTGCGGTACGGTCAGGAGATCGACCGCGAGCAGTACCAAAAAGGGCAGTCTTCTGACCACGCCCAATTGTGAACGAATATGACTGATACCTATTTTGAAGAAGAAGAATTTGAGACCCAGTTTACTGGTCGTACGGTTTATCGCATCCTGCAGCAAGCTTTGCCACATTGGCCGATGTTGGTTGGATTTCTGTTGATGATAACGGCCGTTGCCCTCCTGGACGGCATTTTCACCTACTTGAGCAAGCAAATTATCGATAACGCCATTGTTGTTGAAGACCAGCAAGCCCTGATTCGATATTTGACTATTTATGCCGTGTTGATGGTGGCGCAGGCAGCGGCCGTTTTTGGTTTCATTTACACCACCGGCGTTTTAGGCGAGCGCATTCGTTACGATTTACGCAAGCGTGCTTTTGACCACCTGCAAAAGCTGTCGTTTTCCTATTTTGACAAAACACCGCTCGGCTGGATCATGTCGCGGGTCACGTCAGACACAGAACGCATTGCCGAACTGGTCACTTGGGGCTTGCTCGATGTCACCTGGGGTGTTACCAGCATCATCGTCTCCATGCTGTTTATGTTTTTTATCAATTGGCGCATGGCGTTGATCGTCTTGTTAACCATACCTATCTTGATTTTTGTGGCCTTTGAATTCAAGCGCCGTATCCTGGTTGAATATCGTGAGGTACGCAAAATTAACTCCAAAATTACCGGCGCCTACAACGAAAATATCACAGGAGTACGTGTGACCAAAGCATTGGCAACCGAGGAACAAGATTTAAACGAATTCCAATGGTTATCCGGCGATATGTACCGCGCCTCTTTTCGCGCAGCGTGGCTGTCGGCGCTCTTTTTGCCTGTGGTACAGTTGATTAGTGCCGCTGGTGTTGCTGCTGTTGTTTGGTATGGTGGGTTGTTAGCGCTCGGTGGCAATATGTCCGTGGGCGATATTGCCGCCTTCGTCGGTTATATCACATTTATGTTATGGCCGATTCAAGAGATGGCGCGCGTGTATGCCCAAATGCAGCAGTCGATTGCTTCTGGCGAACGTGTTTTTTCGTTGTTAGATTCGGTGCCCGAAATTGTAGACAAGCCAGATGCAGCCCAGCCGGCGCATATGCGCGGTGAGATTGAGTTTGAGCATGTCGATTTTTATTATGAGGCGGCTAAACCGGTTTTGCAGGATTTTAGTTTGAAAATTCGCGAAGGTGAGATGATTGCTCTGGTTGGCGCGACGGGTGGCGGTAAATCGACCATTGTGAATTTGTTATGTCGTTTTTATGAACCTAAAAACGGCCGTATTCTCATCAACCACACCGACTACACAGACCTCACCCAACATGCTATCCAGGCACGCATCGGCATGGTGCTGCAAACACCACATCTTTTCTCCGGCACCATTCGCGAAAATCTGCGTTACGGCCGTCTTGATGCCAGTGATGCAGAGATCGAAAATGCGGCTAAATTGGCTGGTGCACATGAGTTCATCATCACCCTTGAAAACGGTTATGCTGAAGATGTCGGCGAAGGCGGCAATTTGCTTTCTGTCGGACAAAAGCAGCTGATCAGCCTGGCACGTGCTATCCTGGCCCAACCAGACATCTTCATCATGGATGAAGCCACTAGTTCGGTTGATACACTCACAGAAGCGCTGATCCAAAAAGGGATGGATGCAGTCATGGCTGGACGCACCAGCTTTGTGATTGCCCATCGCTTGAGTACGATCAAACGTGCGGACAGGATTGTGGTGATTGAAAACGGCCGTATTGCTGAAATGGGCAGTCATGCCGAATTGATCCGTGCGCAGGGTTATTATTACAATCTCTACACACGCCAATTCCGCCGTGAACGTGAAGTCGCTTACGAGGGTATGGGTATGCCCACATTGTAAAACACGAAATGCACGCTTGAATTTGGTTCTCTTAACATCTATACTGGAACACAGATGAAATGTCCGACCTGTAACTACGAACCTATTCCATCAGGTATCAGCAGTTGTCCACGCTGTTTGTCAAATTTAACCACGCCTGATGGCCAAGATTTCCATTTGGCAGTCGATATCGATGTGGGCACAGTTGAGAGCGGCGGCTCGGTGGCGGGGGTCAATGTTGCCCAGGCGCGGGATGTGTATGTTGATGTGGACCCACGCAAGGCGGCCCAACTGCGCCGCGATCGCCTGAGTTTTCTCAACCTGGTTTGGAATGCGTGGATTAAAGGGGTTTTGGAAAAGATCGAGGCCACCCATACGGCCGTTACCAGTGACGCAACCCTGATTCCCCTCAATAAACAAGCTGTTCCTGATGCCGTCTTAAACCCATCGGATGCCCGTGATGCCATTGCACATTTAGCCGATAACAGCCCGCCCGATATCGGTGATGTGGATGTAAGCACTGTTTTTGAAAGCAGCGGCCGTTCACTGCTCATGCTCGGCCAGCCGGGTGCAGGCAAGACCGTCGCCTTGCTGCAAATCGCCCGCGATTATTTGCGGCGTGCCTGGCAGAATCCGAATGACCCTATACCGGTAATCCTAAATCTGGCTTCATGGGCACAAAAACCCATGCCTCTCGAACAGTGGATCAGCAAAGAACTCAATTCGCCCCAATATCGCATTCCACCTGGTCTCGTCGCGGAATGGTTGGCACGGGATGAAATCCTGCTCCTGTTGGATGGCCTTGACGAAGTGACACGCAGTTTGCGTGATGATTGCGTGCGTGCCATCAATCGCTTTACGCGCAAACATTTTGTGGGCGTTGTCGTCGCCTCACGCAGCCAGGAATATTACAATATCTACCAGGAGCCGCATCCTGGCCCCGAACATAACCAGCTCGAACTGCGCCAGGCAATTGAGCTGCTGCCGCTGACAGAGACACAAGTTAGCGCTTATCTGCGCACCAGCGATGATCGTTTTGCGCATGTGCAGCAAGCGCTGTCTGCTGATGATGACTTGCGCGCGATGGCCTCCACGCCGCTCATGTTAGGCATTTTCTGTATGGCCTATGGCGACGACTCTGCCATCCCTATGCCTCAAGCCGGTCAAAGCCCGGCGGCAACACGAACACATTTGCTTGATGCGTATGTTAAGCGCATGTTTGCCTACGGCGGCGCGGATGACAAACCGTTTGATGATGCGCAAACTGTGCGCTGGCTGGGTTGGCTGGCGAACAAGATGGAACAGCATCATATCAGCACTTATTTCATTGAACAGATGCAGCCGAGTTGGCTGCCAACGCGACAGTGGCAAATTGCTTACATGTATATCTCGCGTCTGGTTATCACCCTGCTCGGCGGTATCATTGGCGGCCTGGTTTTGGGCATTGCCAACAGTTTGATGGGCGGTAGAGATGTGATTTTGCTGGGCCTCATCCAGGGATTTATGGGTGGTTTGATCGCCGGCTTAGTGGTGGGCACGGTGGATACATTGTGGGTGGCGGCTGATATTGAGCCGATTGCACGCCAATCAGAGCGACGGCAGGCGACATTGAAGTTTGGCATCTTATTTTTGGCGGTATGGACGGCCGTTACTATCATATTTGCCTTGTTATCATTCCCGGCAAAAAACACAGCACTTGCATTTGCCTTCTCCTTTGAGCAAGGGTTGATGGTCGGTTTAATTTTGGCTTTGGCGCTCGGCTGGGTCTTCGCCTTTGGCCCTGGTGGTGTGCGCCAAACACTCTCCAACGACATTCAAAGTGTGGAACATCTAAGTTGGTCGCGCGATCGTGCGCTGCGCTATGGGCTGTATGGTCTCTTGATTGGCGCTGCTGGCGGCGTGATTTCTGTCTTTGTAGCACGCTGGACGCCGCTTATTTGGCCGTTGGAAGATCGCTTTGGCGATCTATTTATCGTTGCCATCATCATGTTTCTGCTGGGCGCTTTTTTCATTGGTGTCGCGGGTCTTTTGTTGGGCGGTATTCGCGGCAGCATCCTGGAAGGTGACCGCCAGCAAGCCAACGAAGGCTTCCATATGTCGTTGCTCAATGCGGCCGTGACTGGCCCGGCTATTGGCATTTTGTTCGGTGCGATGGGTGCGGTGGCGGGCTGGTTGATCGACGGCCGTTCCCAAACAATGCTCACCATGGCCCTCTATGGTCTCTTTTTTGGCGTGATCGCGGCGGTTTGGTTTGGCGGCCTTTTTGCCGTGCAGCATGCCACCTTGCGCATGATTTTGATGGCCACGGGCAAACTGCCGCGCCTGGGCAAATTGACCCTCTTCCTGGATCATGCCGCACGGCGTGTCTTTTTGCGCAAGGTCGGCGGTGGTTTTATTTTTATTCATCGTTATTTACAGGAATATTTTATACAGCAGTTCACATGAGTGGCTCACAGCCCCATGTATGAAAAACCGTAGCGCGATTTGGAAAATCGCGTATCGATTTACAAAATCGATTTACAGAGGAATTTTTTGCCGATGCCAGTTCCGCAGTCAAATCCACAAGCTGATCCTTTAACCGCCGTTAGTCAGAACATTGGCCGGATTGACAGCGGCGCGTAGTAGTCGAGGTATCCTTACCTCGCTACCGGGAAACACAGTAAGAAACCGCGGCTACGGAGTGG
>JAGRDI010000014.1 GCA_020432765.1 Anaerolineales bacterium
ATTTGCCTGAACTGGTTCATCCTTCTAAGATCCTAATTTGACGAAAAAAGTTATTTACCCTACAATAGTAGCTAAATTAGCTAACTTAGGCAAAATGTATATATGAGTACCAGAACAATTTCTTCAACAGAAGCTCAGAACAATTTTGGGCGAATACTAAACGATACAGTTCAAAACGGAACACGTTATATCATAAAGAGGAGAGATACCCCACAGGCTATTATACTAAGCCTTTCTGATTTTGAGAATTTGCTTGATGATCCCCAAAAGCTGAAAATACTTTCTCAGGTAATTCGAGAAGTATCCCCTGTATACGAATTCGGCAAGCCAATTGGCAATGATGAAAATGACATCTTATAAACCGGGCAATAACATGTTAGAGCAAAACAACATACAATCATTTGCGTTAGATTATGAAAATAATCGTTTTGGTTCATCCCTTGCCATTTTTGCCGATTGTTTTGAGTGGATGATCAGAATTGATCCAAATAGCATACATGCTATTGTTACCGATCCCCCTTACGCGGTGAAAGATTTCGATCCTGCTCAACTAAAAAAGAGAAAAAATGGTAATGGGGGAATTTGGCGTATTCCCCCATCTTTTGATGGAAACAAGCGTGCGCCAATGCCACGATTTACCGCTCTAAATAAGCGCGAAAGAAATCGTCTTCAACAATTCTTCTCCTATTGGGCAAAGCTTGCCTTAAAAATCTTGCGACCGGGAGGGCATCTATTCCTCGCCTCAAATTCATTTCTTGCGCAACTCGTGTTTGAATCTGTTATACATTCTGGTTTCGAATTTCGCGGTCAAATAATAAGATCGGTACGCACTTTGCGTGGAGGTGATCGCCCAAAAAACGCAGAGGATGAGTTTCCAGATGTATGCACTATGCCCCGTGGCTGTTATGAACCTTGGGGGCTATTTCGCAAACCGATTCCAAAAGGCATGAAAGTGAGTGACTGTCTGAGAGAGTTTGAAACAGGTGGCTTGCGTAGAAAATCGAATGGCATGCCATTTGAAGATATTATTGAAAGCGAAAGAACATCAAAAAAAGAACGTATGATAGCCAATCATCCAAGTTTGAAACCTCAGGCATTTATGAGGCAAATTGTTTTTGCAGCTTTACCTTTAGGCAAAGGTGTAATATTAGACCCTTTCATGGGTTCAGGTTCTACTATCGCAGCTGCCGAAGCAGTGGGTTACCAGTCTATTGGAATTGAGCGGTATCGGGAGTTTTATGCGTTAAGCTTAGAAGCAATCCCGAAATTATCAAAATTGATAACAGGGCATGAACAATTGGCATTGGCACTAACTTAATAACATAGGAATTTCCTTTTCGTGGGTAGTTCGACCAAGCGACTAATTGACTAAGCGACCAAGCGACTAACTTAAGCTCTTGTAAATCCAATTTGCCTTCATTTTATCTCGCCCACTTTTCCGAACACTAGCCGTAATCGTTCGACGGCTTGTAGCTGACCTACCTGAAAATGACCAATCCTCCAAATCAAGTTTTGCTGCATAAACCCCTTTGAATTGAAATCTTTTTGCAGGAATTCCTTTTGCTAAATCATTTGATGTATTACTGTCAAAATGAAACACCATGAGCCATACTTGTTCAGGATTGTGCCCTTGCCAACCACTCTCATGACGGGACCCTTTGATTTCAATTCCTTCATGTGCATATTGAACAGAATCGCCGGGGTATTGGCCAGAGGGGATTAAATCAGGGTGACCATTGTGGTATAAATTCTTGACCAAAGAGCTACAATATTTTGGAATACTCATGTTCATAAATTCACCAACAATACTGCTAAAATTGGCAGGCATTAGAAAACTCTCCAGGCGTGGGATTTGTTTAGTATGCAATTGTGCGTTTATAAAGCCAAGAAAGTCAATAAAATCTTGCATCGCACTTCTGATATGAACATGATTAAGTCCATAGGGAAGATGGCATTGTTTATTAAACTTGCCGTTTTCAAGTGGAATCGGCACACAAGCCTGAGCCTCTGAAATAGGAGTCATATATTAGATAGTCTTTTTAGACCGTCATTCTGTTGCTTAAGCTGCACGCTTGTTTCCTTCGGTACGTCAGCTTGAAGCTTTTGTTAGGTTAACGGTTTAGTTTGCAGAACGACCCTAAATTACCATACTTTTTTGTGATCGTCATCTATATGAGTCGCCGCTGCATATAATGAAATTATGTTACACGGTCTGCTGCAAACAAAGCTCCACATGCCCGCTACCCGGCCGGTTCTCGTCAAACGGCCGCGCTTGTTCAAGGTGCTGGATGCCGGATTAGCCGGAAAGCTGACTTTGATTTCAGCACCGGCCGGGTTTGGCAAAACCACCCTGGCTGCTGCCTGGCTGGCGAGATTGTCCGTAAACAAATGTTGGTTGTCGTTGAACGAAGAGGACAATGATCCGCAGCGCTTTTTCAGCTACCTGGCTGAGGCTTTAAGTCCTGTAGCCGGATTGGGCAAATCGCTTTCCGGCACACTGACCTCCGCCCAACCAATGCCGCCCCAAACATTGGTTACGGCGATGATCAATGATTTAACGACCGTGACCGGACGATTGGTTCTGGTTCTAGACGATTATCAGGTCATTAGCAATGATGCCATTCATCAAGCCGTCGATCTGTTCATGGAATATCTGCCATCTCATGTACACTTGTTGATTACCAGCCGCAGCGATCCGCTCCTCTCGTTATCGCGGCTGCGGGCCAGGGGACAGATAACAGAGATACGACCCGACGACCTGCGCTTTACGGCCGACGAGGCGCGGGCGTTCTTCAATCAAGTCATGGGGCTTCATCTGGCAGCCGGCGAAGTAGAGGCTCTAGAAGCGAAAACCGAAGGCTGGGTTGCCGGTTTACAGATGGCCGCCCTGTCCATACAGCGCATGGCGGATGAGAGACAGATCAAGTCCTTTGTGGAAGCCTTTGCCGGCAGTCATCGCTATATCTTCGATTATTTGACCGACGAGGTTTTAGCCCACCAGCCGCCGCACATCCGCGACTTTTTGCTGCAGACCTCCATTTTAGAGCGTTTTTGCGGCCCATTGTGTGATGCGTTGTCGACGGATGGCGGCTGGAAATCAGAGGACGGCGCGATGCTGTCAGGCCACTCTATCATTGAACAGTTGGACCAGGCGAATCTTTTTATGGTTCCCCTCGACAATCAGCGCGTATGGTTTCGCTACCATCACCTGTTTGCCGAGCTGCTGCGCCGGCGTTTACGGCAGGCGCAAGCATTGCCTATTCCGACCCTCTATAACCGGGCCAGCGCCTGGCACGAGACCCACGGTGATCGGAAAAGCGCCATTCACTACGCTCTGTCCGGAGATAACCCCTCTTTAGCTGCCCGGCTGCTCGATGAAGCGGCCATGCGTAACATTGGTGAAGGTGATTTTTTTGCCTTGCGCAATATGGTCGAAAGCCTGCCGGCCAGAGTCTGGGAAACGTATCCACGCCTGATAATCGCCTATGCCTGGGCGCTGCTTTTCAGTCGTCAGCCGGATGCCATAGAACCCGTTCTGGCCAGGGCTGAGGTTTATCTGGTACAGCCGGGAGAATCTTTAGACAACAAATCAACCGGCTTATCAAAAGGTTTCTCAGCCGCCCACCTTTCTGCGAATATTGCTGCCCTGCGTGCCTACCGCGCTGGTTGGAGCAACAAACCGCAAGAGAGCGTTTCCCTGTCCCAAGAAGCGCTGGCCGCCTTAGGCGCAATTGATGATGAGGAACTCAGTTATCTACACGGCTCCTTGACGCTAAATCTGGCCCTGGGCCAAAAAGAGGTTGGGCTGCGGGCAGAAGCCGAAGCAAATCTACACAAGGCCGTGACCCTGAACTGCACCAACGGCCGTGTTTATGCTGCAACAGCCTCATTTAGCAGTCTGATGGTGCTCTACATGGAGAACGGCCGCTTGCATGATGCTTACGCCTGGGGCCGGCGAGGGCTGGATTGGGTCACGACCCTGGCAAAGGAGACAGGCCGGATTTATCCTACCGAGGCCATGATCCGTACAAATATCGGCCGCGTGCTTTATGAGTGGAACCGCCTCGCCGAAGCCCATACTCATACAATCCAGGCGCTTGACCTGGTGAAAGCATCCGATCCCAATGTTTTGTACGTCTTTCGTTATTACATGTTTCTCCTGTGGTTGGCGCAAGGCGAATTGGACGAAGCCTTAATGATCTATGATCATATCGGCCGTTCCTTAACGACCGGCGAAATATCAAACCAGACAACAGCGGCGATGATGCTGGCCGAAATGGCTGTTCGTCTGCGGAATTTGACAGGCACGGAACACCAGTGGCCGGCCGAAATGGCCGGCTGGGTAAATCTGGCCCATATCCAAAGTGCAGACAATTTCGACGAGCGTGAAGCGGATAGCTACCGGCGTCTGGCCTGGGTACAAATCGTCAGGGGGCAAGCTCAAGAGGCGCTCGGTCTACTAAATAAGCTGGCAGGAACGGCCGCAGCAAGCAGCCGGCTCGGTGATCTGATCCAAATACATATCCTGCAAGCGATAGCATGCCAACAAGTTGGCCGCGGCGATCAAGCTTTGAAAACGCTAGACCAGGCGCTGATCCTGGCCGAGCCGGCCGGTTATGTACGTTCATTCATTGACCAGGAACCGTATATGACTGCCTTGCTAAAGAGACTGAAGGCTGAAGGCACAAAGTTAAGTTTGAAGAGAATGCAGCGCCTGGACTACATCGACCTTCTATTAGCTGCCAGTGGGGAAGAACCTGACCAACAAACGCAGCAACTTCTGGCAGATCCCTTGAGCGAGCGTGAACGCGACGTGTTACGCCTGATGCCTACGCACCTGACTGGGCCGGAGATCGCCCGGGAACTATTTATCTCCATAAACACCTACAAGTCCCACGC
>JAGRDI010000323.1 GCA_020432765.1 Anaerolineales bacterium
GAGAGCATTCGGTAATTCAAGGTAGCGTTTTCATTGCTAAAACCTTGGTGCGAGAACCAGCTAATTCAGGACGTTGCAAACGATGGGCAGTCAAAGCCACACCAAGCATAACCGAATAGACCAAAGCCGTGTGCTGATAAGCAGCCACCAAACCACGCCAACGAGCCGACTCCAACCCAAAGTACCGTTTGGCCCAGGCAAAATGACGCTCGATAATGGCTCGCGGCCCCATGTGAAAATGCCATTGGTCCAAAAAGAACAACGTCGCCAGAAACCGTTTGCCTTTTCGTCGCAGATTGTAATCAATCATGCAAGTCGCCTGAAGACCATCTCGAATGAAGGTCATAATGGCCGTGGTGAAGTAACCAGAGTCAGCCCGTACAATCGTAATAGGCAATGCAAACAGCAGAACGCTCAAGGCCAACAACGGAATGGCGGCAATCGATTCCTGACGATTAGCCGGTGTAATCAGGAAAAGAACAGGCAACTGCGACCAGCGGCACAGCAAGGTGTGAACCTTGTAGCCCCAGACCGACCCTTTCCAAGGTTTGGGAAAACTCCAGCCAGCTTCCGGGTCATCATGAAACCAAATACGCAAGGTCGTTGCGTCCAGAATGACATCTGTTCCTTTAATAATACCGAACCGAAGCAACTGCCATACCATGGATACAAAGAAGAACCAAAAAGGCATGGCGCCCAAAGCGCGTCGTCGTGCCCAATATTGACTGACGCCAATGACCCGTCCCGGTGGAAAACCAGCCGCTTGTGCTGCGTCGGAATGTGCCCGAAAGTAATCCACAACTTCCTCGTAGCTCATCTGCCAGGCCACATGAACCAATGCCATCACCAGGATACTGCTATCCTGATACACTTGTTTTGGGCCACGTCGCGTTGGCGGTGGCAAGGTTGGTCGCCATTGCTGGCTGATTGTCACCGCCCACTGCGCCATGATCAGCGCGTTGACCGTTATCAGAAACACGGTGGGACTGACCCACAAGCGTTTACTCATCTTGGTCGGCAGCAGACTCAAGTCGGTGTCGGGAAACTGCAATGGATTTGGTCTATTTTGGTAAAGTGCTGTAAATTTAGTCAACATTTCGGGACCTCCGTTAAGCAAGTAAGGTTTTGTTTCGCACCTTAATTTTACTCGCTTTTGGTGGTCCCTTTTACTTTATGAATTACCGAATACTCTCAAGTTAGCTAATTCGCAGTCAGGTGTTTCATTTCCCCAGGGATAGATACGGCCGTCTGTACCACGCGCTGCATATTCCCACTGTGCTTCTGTCGGCAGTTGTCCACCAACCCACTCACAATATGTCTCAGCATTATACCAGGAAACACCAACCACCGGCTGATTCTGCCTAAAGTACCTTGCATCACCGGAATAACGAGATGGCTCACACTTATGAGCTTCTACACAAAGGGCATATTGTGCATTGGTGACTTCGGTATGGTCAATCCAAAAACCGTCCAATGTCACATCATGTACCGGCTGCTCATCATCCCTTCCATTTTCGCTGCCCATCGGGAAGGTGCCGCCGGGGACATAGACCATTGTCATTTTATCTGCCGGGCGCTGCCAACTGCTGCCCGGGGTTGGGTTTGGCGGTGGCATGTTGGGATCGGGTGTAGATGTCGGTATTGGCGTTTTTGTAGGGGGCACGCTGGGGATGCTTGTTGCGGTGTTGGTGGCCGCTTCAGTTGCCGTCGTGTCCGATTGAGGTGTGGGGGTGGGAGTGGTTTCGACAACGGCCGCCAGAGCCTCTGCTGTTCGTGTCGCTTCCGAATTATCTGTACCGCCGCCAAACATCCCGCTAATTCCCCAGGCCAGCAGCAGCAAGAGCAGCAGTGCGCCGCCCCACCACGCCCAGGCGGGCAGCTTGAAGCGGCGCTGTGGTGGGGGCGTCGTCAATTCAGGCGGCGTGTCGATCACTGTCTTTGCCAACGGGCTGCGAGCTTGTTTAATCTTTGGGGTTGTGTTCACCATAGGGGGCGGTGCCGCAGCGGGTGTGATCAGTGGCACAGGTGCTGTGTTGGCAACATCTTCCGCCAGCAAATCACCCATCGCCGCGGTCAATTCCGCTGCCGTCGCATAACGTGCCTCTGGCTCTTTGGCCATGACTGTATCAATGACGGTTTGCCAGCCGGGAGATAAGTCCGGGTTGGCTGCGACCACATCGGGGATCGGTTCCAGCAGATGCTGCATCATCTGGCGTGTGGGTGTATCAGCCTGGTAGGGTTGGCTGCCGGTGAGCATCTCGAAGAGCATGACACCGACGGCATAGATGTCGCTACGGCCGTCAAGCTGCCCTTGTCCCTGTACCTGCTCAGGACTCATGTAGGCGGGTGTACCCACAATGGTCATCGTCTGCGTGGCTTCGGCCAGACGTGCAATACCGAAGTCGGCCAGGTAGGGTAAGTTGTCTTCGTCAAATAAGACATT
>JAGRDI010000324.1:0-1834 GCA_020432765.1 Anaerolineales bacterium
AGTCGATGGGATGCTTGTTTTTGACCGGTTAGGTCCCGAAGCGCCTGTGCATATTGGTGTATCCGGGGACCTGGCATCCGGTTCTTTTTAGCACGTGACATTACCGAGGCGATGCAGCGTTACAGTGAACCGGATTGTGTGCGTTTGCTTGGGTCAGGACAGCGCACCCGCACCACTGTTTTATATCGTGGCGGAACGGCCGTTCGCACACTTACCGCTTACGGACAAAAAATCGCCCCCACCGCCGCCCGCTGCGTCCCTGATGATCCACGCGGACAAAACGGTCCCGTGCATGCCATGCGCAGCAGTACCAAAGTATTTGAAAAGTCTCAAACGAGGAATAATCATGATTGACCCAATCGATACAGTTCCACCACTCATGGATTACATCGACGGCCAATTTATACCGCCGACAAACACGCTTCCGCAATGGAATCATGATCCCAACAGTGGCGAACCCATCCAACAACAGCACACCACGTCTCCCGAAAAACTGGAACGTGCGCTGCAAGTCGCCGATCGCATCCATCGTGACGGCCGTTGGCGTGATTTGCCACCGTCCGAACGTGCCAATCTGTTGGAACAAGCCGCTGATTGGCTGGCTGCGCGTGTGGATGAAATTGGCATGTTAGAAGCCCACACGACCGGCATCATCATCAACACATCCAAAATGGTCAACCAGATCACCCATCTAACATATCGTGCCGCAGCCGGGCAGCTGCGCGATGGTTGGACAGATACCACGCTGCCAGGGCCACATGGCGATATCGAAATTTTGCGCCGTCCATGGGGGCCAGCCGCTTGCATTGCGCCCTGGAATGCACCCGCTGCTTTAGCTGCCCACAAAGTCGCCAATGCACTGGCAGCCGGCTGCCCCGTAATTCTTAAGCCGTCGGAATGGGCGCCCTACTCGGCCGTTTACCTGGCCCAAGCAGCGGAAGCAGTCGGTATTCCATCTGGCGTTTTCCAGATTGTCAATGGCGGCGCGGAAGTTGGTGCAGCATTGGTTAGCGATCCGCGCATTCGTTGCGTGTCGTTTACTGGAGGGTTACACGGTGGACGCGCTGTGGCGCAGACCTGTGCTGTCGATTTCAAGCCGCTGCAATTGGAATTAGGCGGCAACAATGCAATGATTGTGCTGGATGACGCTGATTTGGACGCAACGGCCGTTGGTATCGTGGCTGGCATGACGACACTCAATGGCCAATGGTGCCGCGCATTGGGACGTTTACTTGTGCAAGAAAATATTTACAACGATTTGATGGAACGCGCTTTTGATGCGTTGGCCGCGGTGAAAATTGGACATTCATTGGATGCGACCAGCCAGATGGGGCCATTGGTGCATAAAAGGCATAAAGATCATGTGGCAACGGCCGTTGCCCATCTCCGGGCAAAAGGGGGCACAATCCATCAAGTCACACCCATGCCTGATCTGCCCGGCACTTATTTCCCGCCAACCTTGATTACTGGTATTGATCCTGAAGAGACATTGGAGGAGATATTTGGCCCGGTAACGGCGATACATACCTTCACTACCGATACTGAAGCTGCTGCCTTTGCTAATCAGGCACCCTACGGCTTAGGGGGTTACGTCTTCGGCAGCGAAGAACGTGCCCTGGCTGTCGCCCGTCAAATGGAAACCGGCGGCGTCAAAATTAACGGTGTCAGCTTGATTGGATTACACCCTATGGCTCCCCGTCCCGCCTGGAAACTGAGCGGCATCGGGGAAGAAGGCACGGCCGAAACCTTCCAATTTTTCTGCGGCACACGGGTTGTGGGTATAGCCGGAACCTAAACAGCGGGCACAGTTCAAAGGAGCACCATTGGATGATGA
>JAGRDI010000324.1:1841-15525 GCA_020432765.1 Anaerolineales bacterium
GCTTCTCCAAGCTGAAGGCTACAAGGAAGCAAAATGGTCAAACATAGTCTGACCACACAACGATATGTACTTTATTTTTTTGCATATGTTTTTATTATTACTGCCGTTTCCCAAAACAGTATCAATCAAACCTTAACCGGTAATCGCCTCAACAAGATACCACGGACGGCCGTTAACCACATCCGTATTCTTGGAGACCTCTTTATTTTGTGTATGTGCCGGATGCACAGTCGCCTGCGTCAAACCAGGCGCATCAGTGGCCCGATTCACAATGGGATAACTGATATTACCGTCGAAAGGGCGTGTCTCCCAAGGGGTCATCAAGGTAAAATCATTGTGAAGTGTAGTTATCAAGCTGCTACCAACAGACTTTGGTCGGCTGGCGGCAACCAGACACACCCTATTCTCAGCCGAACGTTCCAACAAGCCCAACTCGACCTCCCATTTTTCCAAGACGTGTATCGGGGCGGCAACTACATCAGTTCCCTCGAACACTGCCAAACGAAATGTTTCAGGGTAGATGCTGTCATCACCCACGATGAGCGCCAGACGACCCCAGGGCATGTTGATAGCTTGAATGCCACTGCCTAAATCTGTTGCCCAGGCGGCATGACGCGCTACACGATGAAGCTGAGGCTGACGGTGAACAACACCTTGTTTACTAACCAAAACACCAACATGCTGGTGGCCATTCGGGCTTGGTTCAACCAGGCTGGTAACAACAACGGCATCTGTATTAGTGGATTTTATTGCGGCAGTGAGCGCGGCGACAGCTTTTTGGGAACGGGTTACGGCCGTTGCCACATCTGCCACCAAACCGCCTTCAAAACAAAACAGTTCCGGCAGCACGATTAAGGCAACACCATCATTGGCTGCTTTTGTGACAGCGTCGGCAGCTTCTTCAATGGTGGCGGTTCCTGCAGCAGCGGGTTGATAAACGGCCGTTTCCAAACTTGCAGCCCCCACCGGACGTTCAAGCTCAACCGGTTTATCGCCTATTTGCCAATAAAGTTCAGGACGACGGCTACTAAAAATATCGGTGCCATCTGGACGTTTTTTGTCATCTGCCCATGCAGGATTAATATCAGCAATCACAACTGCGTCACCCGTGCGTGCTGCTTTCGCCAAAACAGAGCCGTCTGGCGCGACAATCTGGCTTTCGCCAGCACCATGCAAATTTTGTGTGGGGATGTTAGTGGTTTGACTAACAGGTTCTAGTAGAAATTCTGGGATCAGTGGATCCACTTTATTGGCAGCCACGACAAATACTTTGTTTTCGGCAGCACGTACCGGCACATGCAGAGAAGCTTCATCCAAAGCAAAGGAGTTGAGGCTGTTGCACAAAATCTGTGCCCCGTTCAACGCCAAACCGCGCGGGGTTTCGTTAATGACACCATCCATACAGGCATAAGTCGCAAGTTTGCCAATGGGGGTTGGTGTAATAGGTGTGGTTCTCGTTGCACGCACCAGAAAGTCGTTCTCATGCCCCATCAACACCTGTTTATCAGAAGTAGACACCAATGCTCCATCAGGAGCATACATCAAACCCGTGCCTGTAGCTGTGCCATCGGGTTGTTGCACAGTCACATTTACCACGATGTAACAATGATGTTCGCGAGCTTTGGCAGCGATTGTATTCAAAAATTCACCACCCACCGGTACAGACACCTGGAAGCAAAGTTCTTTATCATCATACCAGGACAAATGATTACAAAATTCCGGCAAAACCATTAACGCTGGCTTTTCAGCCGCCGCCTTATCAATCATTTCAACACATTTGGCCAAATTGACTTCTACATCATTGCCAGTGCCAAATTGAAGCGCGGCAACCCGAATTGGTTTGTTCATGCTAACACCTCATTTGTTACAACATCGTATTGTTATAACATTTATTTATAACAAAAAAACGTCTATCTGACGGTTATGCTGGCGTGGGCATCATCGTGAAGTCCCCAATCAAACGCACGCGCAAATTATCCTTATTTAATGTCAATTCAATATTATTAATCTCACCTGTGACATTTTTCTGATTTAATTGCGCAGGCAAAGTACGCTTAATCACTTCAGTCAGATCAGACATCTCATTTTGCGCAATGCGCGGTACATTCATCGCCGTCAAGGCTGCTTTGGCTTTAATATCAAAGCGGCGTATTTTCTCTATAACTTGTAGGCTGCCCTTTTTTAACGTGATGCACGGCAATTTACTGCCTTCATCATTGATGAGCGTATATTTGAATTCTAAAAAAACAATAATGGGCTTATGGATGTGAACAACAAATTCAACAAATGCTTCCTGATCTTTAAACGTCACATTCAAACTAACTACATTATGTAAAATTCCCACCCCCACGCCAGCAAAAGTCTGTTGGGCAAACATTACATAAACAATATTGTGCAAAATAACTTCTAACTCGGCTGCAGTAATATCTTCGTGAAATTCCCCATGCTCTACAAGTGCCGTTGCTATGCGGGATTCGATATCATCGGTTGAGAAAAGCTGCTCGGCTGTGGTTTCAATCTGTAAACGTAACTGTTGATCGTCTAGCTGTCCTGTCCTCATTATCTATGCTGTCAAACCATGCGGTCTGTTCCTTAGTGGGATTTTGGGCACTTTGACATAAAAAGAATTATGCCTTAGTGCCTCATAAGTTTACCGGATTCCAGCAAGCATGGGTAGTGAAGATCATCATTAAATCCCTACACACAAAACAGCAGCAAATATGAAACCCGTTTTCCTTACCTCTAGAATACGCCAAGCAAATTAACCCCATAAATCGCCAGAGTCAAGAGTGCATCCGTCGCCGTGAACCAAAAAAAGAACGCCAAACCAGAAGGTGTGCGGCTATGCAAGCGCCATGCGACAAACAAACCAATACCAATCATCAACAAGGGCACAATTAAAATCAATACACCCTCAACGGCCGTAGGCACATCCAGCCACGCCGAAAACGGAACATAGGTTGTAATCGTTGGCAAAAAAACGATTTTCATTAGCTGCGAGGCCAAGATCGCGACAACAAGGACAATAATTGTAGATTTATCTTTCATGTCGCTTTCGCCGCGCCACCAATGATAAGTTCCAATTATCGCCAATCCTGGGAAGAGCCAAATACAAGCAAGCGGGAAAAATAGCATCCCCGCTATAACTTCAATGCCGCCATCCATCACAAAATTGGATACGTCACTGCCATCAAGACGATCTAAATTTGCACGCCCCTCTGGTGTGGTCACTGCATAATAAGCCAGGCGGCCGCGCCCGCCTTCGCGCCAAGCAATATGCAAATTACCAGCTGCATCATTGGCCAATACAGGTTCTTGTGAAAAAGCATCTGTTTTACCTGCAAATTGGTAGCCAGTAAACTCACCATCCTTGAATATGGCTGTACCAATCTGCGTGACTCTATCGAGGCGCAAATCCTGATTGACGGCATAAGCCACTGCTAACTCATTGCCCAAAGCAGAAGCTGTGTTCGGCTGCCGTACAAAATCCGTGCCAGAACCACTCGTCGCTGGTGGTGCAAGATGGGTTAATGAATAGGCACCATCGTATGGCTCATAGGGCTGTGTCTCCTCTGGAAACATCAAGATTGTTTGTCCATTTTGACGTCTAGGGGAATCTAGCGGAAATGCAATATATTCGGCAATTGCAGTACCCGCTTGCAAACCCGAACTATTGAAGGTTGACCAAAACAGGTATGCCCATTCTCCAGCCACACCCAATTCAGGACCATCCAACGTTTGACCAGTTCCTTGGGGGATAGTAACAACGATTTCGCCAACGGCCGTTTCCAGAATACCCTCTGCTAATGAGGCAAAATAAACATTATTGCTCTCCATCCAGGTCATATATAAGTTGCCGGTTTCGTCTACTTGCAACGAGGGGGTGCGTCCTTGAGCCAGCAAAGTTGTTGCTTGAATAAGCATGCCATCGGAACCAATTTGCACCCCATACAAGCCTTGATCTACGCTATTTTCCCAGACAACAAAAATACCGCCCGCGCCATCCGGCGTCAGGGTATATTTGCCAACGACATCCGATTTAGGTGCAATCATTTGGGTTTCAGCGATATCACCACTTTGCGGATTAAGCTGTCCATATCTCAAATCCCATTCACGCTCACCATCTGCGCGGCTCGACCATAAAAAATGCAAGTTGTCAGTTCCACTTAACGCTAATTTGGGATTACGAACCTGATCTTCTAGTAAGGGTAAATCATGCCTGATTTGAGTAACGGCCGTATCATCCAACTGCACATATTCGACAAACTGTACATCATTTTCACCTTGCTTCAACCAGACTAAATGTACCTGATTGCCAGTCAACCCCACAACCATGTCAATGTCACCACGTATAAAAGTACCCTGCGGCACACTGCGACTCCAATCCTCCGAAGCTTTGCGACCTTTTTGACGCACCTGACATGCAGTAAGCACGAGCGTAAATAAAAGCAGATAAAGTAGAAACAGGTTGGAAAAAGAATGAGTTTTCTTCTTAGCAGGTCTAATTTCGTTCCTACCTCCAACCTGTGCTGAGCCTGCCGAAGTATTCGTTGTAGCCATAACAAAAAAATTAAGAGTCCAACTTGCTGTAGAAGTTGAACTCTCACGTGCATTAAACCATATTAAAACTTATTTGTGGGTGAAAGTTCACTCTTCACCCTTCATCATACATAATTCGAATTACTCTTTCATGCGCGGATCAAACGCATCACGTAACCCATCACCAAGATAGTTAAACGCCAACGTCGTCACAGAAAGGAAAATCGCCGGCACCAATACCTGGTTAGGGAATGAACGAATCGCACGTGCCGCATCTGAAATCATAATACCCCAACTTGGTGTTGGTGGATCCACACCTAAACCAATAAAACTCAAAAAGGCTTCCGTAAAAATATAACCAGGAATCGCCAGGGTTTCAGCGACAATCAGCGGTCCCAAGATATTCGGTAAAATGTGTTTGCTCATCACACGCGTATCAGTCGAGCCAATCGACTCGGCTGCTTCAACATATTCCTTTTTCTTTTGTGACAACACTTGTCCACGGGCAATACGTGCCATTCCGATCCAATTCACCAGCCCAATCGCGATGAACAAGAAAAACATACCGCCCATCGTATTATTGATCTGTACCATAGCCCCTAAAATACCATCCGCACCCTGTCTGGCTTGTGCCTTAAAAAAAGACTGTAACAAAATCACCACAATCAAAAAGGGGAAACCATAAACAAAGTCAACAAAGCGCATCATCACACTATCAACCGTGCCACCTGAATACCCCGCTATCAACCCATAAATCGTGCCAATAACCAAACTGACCGTACTTGCCACAATGGCAACTGACAACGATATTCGTGCGCCATGGATAGAACGGCTTAAGATATCACGCCCCAGGTGGTCAGCGCCAAGCACATACAGGTTATTTATGGTTGCATAATTTTCAGCCCCATCTGGTAATAAAAACAACATCCATTCGGGTACCGCATTATTCGCTGCCAAATCTTGCTGAACAGGGTCTAAAAACACCTCCGTCAAGGGTGCCACAATAAAAGCAAGGAACATCAAAATAATAATAAAAATCAGACTAATTGTCGCCGCTCTGTTTTGAAAAAGTCGATGTATTGACTCTTGCAGTAAACTGCGCTCTTTACGGACGGGTATACCATCAATTTGTCCTGACGGAATTTCTGCTACGCTCATAATTCAACCTCACATATGTTAGAATGCTCGCGGTCGGTCTCCTAACCGCGCCGCCTTGTCTGGCACGGTCAGAGTGGACTGATCCTTAATCATAACGAATACGCGGATCAAGCCACGCATAACTAATATCAACCATCAAGTTGGCCACCACTAAAAAGAAAGAGTACAACAAGGTCACACCCATCAGCAATGTATAGTCACGATTACCAATGCTCTGAACAAAATGTTTACCGAGGCCGTTAATGCCAAAGAATTGTTCAATAATAAATGTGCCTGTCACTAAAGCGGCAAAAATAGGGCCTAGGATCGTCACCACTGGGATCAAACTGTTTTTCAGGGCATGCACTATCACGACCGTTCGCTCATGCAAACCTTTGGCGCGTGCGGTACGAATATAATCCTCGCGAATAACTTGTAAGAGCGTTGCTCGCGTTAAGCGTGATATACCTGCAGCAGCGGCCGTTCCTAAAGCAAAAACAGGTAGTACCGCCAGACGCAAATAATCTATATTCCAATCCGAAAAGTTAGGTAAAAATCCTAACAAATAAGGAGGCTTAGACCCCCACCCTGCCACTGGGAACCAACCTAATTCCAGCGAGAAAATCCAAATCAAGATCGGGGCTAACACGATATTACTAACAGATAGGAAAAACACTGCCGCGAAAGTTGCTGAATAATCTATCCATGTATTCTGGCGCAGCGCAGCAATCGTGCCCAATGGAATGCCAATCATGACAGCAAATAAAAGCGACAACATCCCCAATTGTGCTGAAATTGGCAAAGAGGTGCCAATAATATCCGCCACTTCCTGGCCACGATACTGTAAAGAAAGCCCAAAATCACCCCGGATAACGCCGCGTGAGGTACCTTCCCATGCTTCGGGATCACCGGTAACAATCGCTACCACATCATCACCAACTACATACGATAGAAACTGTTTCCCCATAGACCAATCCAGATGATATTTCGCCTCCATATTGGCTTTGACTTCAGGAGGCATCCCTTTTTCAGTATCAAACGGGCCACCAGGAATTGCGCGTACAATCACAAAGGTAAAAAGCATGACGCCCAAGAGTACAGGAATAAACCCTAAAATCCGGCGTATGATATAAGTGGTCATAAAAAGTTACCTCCTATGTATTATGTATGTCGAAGACCCTAAGGATTCATTTGCAAATAACCTTTGACAAAAACGAATCCGCGAAGGTTTACCCGTTTACCAATGTCCAAAGTTAAAAACGGGCAAACCCTAAGAGTTTTTACAACCGGAGGCTGTCAAACCCTTAGGGTCTCAATGTTAAGGATTGCAAGCGAGCTTACAATCCTTAACAAACTAATGAAACATCAATATCCTATTGTGACGCAGCAGCTTTGGCGTCAGCATCAATTGTCCAGCGGAAGAAGTCATTGCCTCCAACCGGCGGGTTGTTGCGTGTCAACCATGGCTTATTAACCTGTACGGTTGTGTAATGGTAAATTGGGATGTAAGCCGCTTCTTCGGCAGCCAGAATCTCCTCTGCCTGAGCATACAGTTCGGTACGAATTGCCGGGTCTTGTTCAATACCAGCTTGGACAGTCAGATCATCAAACTCAGAAGCCGTTGAATCGGAGCAGTTAGCATCTGTACAGTTGCGGCGCAAACGGTTAGCCCCTGCCTGAGCATTAAAGACTTCATGCACCCAGTTGTTCTCATCAGCGTAGTCAGCACACCATCCCATGCGGAAAATGTGTGGTGCTTCTTCGATTGGCGTAGTTTTACCTACGGTCTCGAGATAGACTTTCCATTCTTGGTTCTCAACCTTTACGTCAACACCCAAGGTGTCTTTCCACATTTGCTGAATAGCAGCGGCGATATTGGCATGGCCTTCGCTGGTATTGTGCATCAAGGTGATTCCCAGCGCATTGAAATCATCAATCGTCATGCCCTTCTCGTCCAGGTATTCTTGCAAAGAGGCCTGAGCTGCTTCAGCATCAGACGCCAAACCAAGGGTTCCTGGTTCCGGTGCACCAAAGATGCCAGGAGGTGCCAAAGTGGTTGCGGGGATCTGGTTACCTTTCGTGACGTTGTCGATCAAGCTTTGACGGTCAACAGCTTGCACAAAGGCACGCCGCACGCGGGCATCATCCATCGGTGGTTTGTTGTTGACGAAGCCATAGTAATAAGTACAGGGAGTCGGTGCATTCAGCAGCTCGGCGCCTAATACCGGGTCAGCTTTCACACGATCGATTTCGGCCTGTGGCACACCAGTCGTATCCAACTCATTGTTTTCATACATCGCGAAGGCTGTGGAGTCTTCTGTAATCATCACACCTTCAATCCGGTCAATCTGTACTGAATCAGCATCCGGCCATAAGGGGTTTTTGACCAAAGTCAGGTTGCCACCATGCACCCATTCTTCCAAAACGTAGGGGCCACTGGTGTTGATCAAACCAGCTTCGGTCCATTTGTTACCCCATTCATCAATTGCCCATTGTGGCTGTGGATTGGCAACCCACATACCAGCAATTGAGGGGAAGTAACCAGCTGGATTTTCAAGTGTGAATTTCACTGTAAAATCATCTATCGCTTCTACGCCGACATCATCAATGGTCACACCTTCTTCACCAGTATTCACAGGCGCAGCATTCTTGATGTTATACAACACGTAAGCATAGGTCGAGGCTGTAGCTGGGTCAATCGTGCGTTTCACACCATAAACAACATCATTCGCAGTCACAAAACGCGGATTGCCTTCTTCATCCACAACCTGTGTGGTCTCGCCAGTTGTCGGATCGTAATGTACCCAGGGGATATCATCACGCATGTGGAATGTATATTCCAAACCGTCATCACTAATATCCCAGTCGGTGGCCAAATTCGGAATCACATCGCCAGTAACCGGATCGCTTGAAGTCAAGCCCATAAAGGTGTTGAACACAATATCCACCGAAGTGGTATCTGTTGCCAACGAAGGATCAATGGTTGGCGGTTCGGTGCTAAAGTTCCAGTTAAGGACGACACCTTTATCTTCCATGACCGGTTCAGCCGGGACTTCTTCCACAACCGTCTCTGTGACAACACGCGTCACTTCTACCGTCTCACCTTCTTCCACAACGGTTTCAGTGACGACACGGGTAACTTCTACCGGAACCTCAACGGTTTCGGTGATAGTCTCTGGTTGACAAGCAACCAGCAAAGCCCCAACTAGCATCAGGGCAAACAACAATAAACCAGTTTTCTTAAGCATTTTTTGGATTAACCTCCTCCAAATAATTGGAATTCTCTAATAGAATTAAACTAAATAGGGTAAATCGTAATAGGGTAATTCGATATACTCTTACTTCTTCTCTGCAGCATCACCTCCTTAAAGGCAAATCGTATCGCTCAAGGCCAATTAAAATCAAGAAACCACCCTGAACTTAATAAAACTTACGCGTGGCCGGAAATCGGCCACGCCGCATTGATATCTATTAATCAAATTGCTCAGCATGATGACAAGCCACCCAATGTGACTCCATTCCTTCACCGCCAAGATTACGAAATTCCGGGTCTTCTTCACGGCAAACATCAGTTGTATAACCACAACGAGTGTGGAAACGACAACCCGATGGCGGATTGGCCGGACTAGGCACATCACCTTCTAACAAAATGCGTTGTCGTGTTACTTCTTTATCCGGATCGGGTTGCGGGATGGCCGATAGCAATGCTTGGGTATAAGGATGCAAAGGATGGGTATATACCACATCGGTAATTCCCAATTCCACTATACGACCCAAATACATAACAGCAACGCGATCACTAATATAGCGCACCATGGATAGATCATGGGCGATAAAAAGGTAGGTCAAGCCCAATTCTGCCTTCAAATCATCAAGCATATTGACAACCTGCGCTTGAATAGAGACATCTAATGCAGAAATGGGTTCATCAGCAACGATAAATGAGGGGTTGGTTGCCAATGCGCGTGCAACACCAATTCGCTGTCGTTGACCACCAGAAAATTCATGAGGATAGCGGTTGACAAAATAAGGGTTCAATCCTACTACCTTTAACAGATCTTGTACACGAGCTGTACGCTCTTTTTTGTTGCCCATCCCGTGTATTTCAAGCGGCTCCCCAATAATGTTACCTACAGTCATACGGGGGTTCAACGAGGCATATGGATCTTGGAAGATCATTTGCATTTGGCGACGTGCACGCCGGATTTCAGTTTTGTTTAACTCGGTGAGTTCTTGACCTTGAAAAACAACACTGCCTTCTGTGGCTTCGAGTAACTGCAAAATGACACGCCCAGTTGTCGATTTTCCGCAGCCACTTTCACCAACAAGCCCTAATGTTTCACCTTCAAAAATCTCAAACGATACTCCATCAACTGCCTGGACTGCTCCAACTTGTCGTCGGAAAACACCACGCATGATAGGAAAATGTTTTTTCAGATTGGTTACTTTTATCAGTGGTTTTTCGCCGATTGCCCGTTTCATAACTCTTCTCCAAATCGCATTCCGTCACGGAGTTCTTCCCAACGCCAACATGCAGCCTGGTGATTGGGGCCAATATCCATCAGTGGGGGATTCTCTTCACGACATTTGTCATCTGCATATGGACAACGCGGACTAAAAGGGCAAAATTTGGGTTCTTGGAGCAAGTCTGGTGGTAAACCTTTGATAGAAGCCAGCCGCTCTTTTTCCTGTACCTCCAATTGGGGCATAGCTTGCAATAATCCCAATGTGTAGGGATGTCGTGGACTATAATATAGGTCGCGTACAGGGCCTTGTTCGACAATGAAACCGGAATACATGACAGCTAGTTTATCAACCATGCCAGCCACAACACCCAGATCATGGGTAATCCAGATAACTGCCATACCCAATTTTTCTTGCAGTTGTTTGAAAAGTTCAACAATTTGGGCTTGGATGGTGACATCGAGGGCAGTTGTAGGTTCATCGGCAATGATAACTGAAGGATTACATGATAAACCCATGGCAATCATGACGCGCTGCCGCTGACCACCTGAATATTGGTGTGGATAATCTGATAGGCGATCTTCAGCATTGGGAATACCAACGAGTTCAAGCATTTCAACGGCACGCTGCTTAGCCTGTTCATCATTCATGCCCAGGTGCAGTTTCAAAGACTCTGTCATCTGACGACCAATGGTAAGTACCGGATTTAGGGAAGTCATGGGGTCTTGGAAAATCATCGCGATCTCGCGCCCTCTAACCCGCCGCATCTGTTCATCTGGTAACTTCAGAATATCACGGTCGCCGAATAAAACTTCGCCGTCTTCCACCTTGCCCGGTGGAGATGGGATTAACCCCATGATGGAGAGAACACCTACAGACTTTCCGGACCCACTTTCGCCCACAATGCCCATCGATTCGCCTTCATCAAGGGTGTATGAAATCCCGTTTACAGCATGAACAACCCCCGCTTCTGTGTAGAAACGGGTTACAAGATTGTTTACTTCAAGCAAATGAGTCATGATGTGTGGGTACCCTCGCTAGTTTGGTTTGTTAAGTCGAAGTTTTGATTTGGATTCAAAACTACACCTCTTCGTCCTTGACCACACAACTATAACTCAAGTTTTGAAAATGGCGAAATTTTCGATCTTGCATTTTTACTTGAAACATCCTCTTCTATTCATCTTTGGTTCAAAATCGCATTTTTCAGCGTTTTGGTGACGAACAATTACGATTATATACCACAAAAGAGGCATTGTGCCAATTTATTGGTGACAATTTAGGGTCAATTTAGAAAACTCATCTTTTTTAAACGGCCGTTTCTCCCAATACAATAAACTCGCAGCCACAAAAATAAATTTTCCCTAGACGAATTAAAGTCCTTTGCGTATGCTATGTAAGAGATAACATTTATGTCTGCTAAAATCATGGTAAACAGATAAACTCAACTCTACCATAAAATTATTTAGGCAAACCGAACTTAACCGGTAAAAGGCAGAATTCGCATGAAACAAATTCTAATTATTCATTTGAACCAGGAAGATTCAAATGAAACTGTCCATTTCCTGGATCAGGATATTCAAATTCAACGTATTGGCGCAAATGGTGATGCAGAAAAGGTTAAGGAGTTAATTCAAACCTATGACGGCAAAGTTGATGCGATTGGTCTAGACGGGTACCCCGATACCCTGGAATTGGGAAACGCCAAACAAACCCACGTGCTTGGCGCATCATTACGTGGGTTAGCTGAACAAACGCCTGTGGTTGACGGCTGTAATATATGTGCTGGTTTGGAGCGCTGGGGAATTATCTTGGCTGACCGTGCCGAACCGGGTATCTTCAGCCAAAAACGGATACTGATGGTGCCAGGGTTAAATCACAGGGGCTTATCAGACGCATTAGAGCGACGCAGCCCGCAAATCCGTTATGCCGACCCAATCTTGTATTTTGCCTTGCCTAACTTTCCAGGTGTCGGCAGCAAAATCACGCTGGCACAAGCAGCCGCACCCACATTAGAACAACTCAAAGAGCAACCTTTTCGCCGCATCACACCACAGGCGGGCACACCCGGCACACCACGCTACACCGAAGCATTTGAATGGGCCGATATGCTAGCGGGTGACATCGGGGCAATTCGTCGTTATGCGCCGCTGGAGCTTAAACACAAAACCATCCTCGTCGATTATGCGACTGAAGAAGATGTAGCCGATTTACAAGCACGCGGTGCTGCTATTCTTGTGACCCTGATGCCTGCGCTCGGTGAAAAAGGGGATTTGGGACAGTGGTCTGCAGCCACAATTGAAGCCGCCCTTGTTGCGTTGCGCTCGGATCCAGATAAACCACTCTCTGAAGATACGTATCTAGACCTGTTGGCTACAATTGAGTGGCAGCCATGTGTACGTTACTTACAACCAGAAGAAAGTAATATTAACCGCTTTGCTTTTGTCATCCATCCACTGAATGTGAGCTTCATCCATAAACATCCAGCTTTTCGTTGGACACGCTTTTTGCCTGATGAATTAGTCGAAACTGTGGCTGCCTACATGCCGCCGATGTATGTATCACGCATCACTGGCGGGCAGTCACCTACAACTGGACAGCGCATCGAGGGCACCCTTATCAGTTTGGCCGCAACGCCACGCCAAATGATGAAACATGGCGAGCGTTTCACGTATGATCGTCTGCACAAAGCAGTGCTTATGTCGGAACGGCGCGGTGCGAGACTGATGGGTTTGGGTGCATTTACCAGTGTTGTGGGGGACGCAGGTATTACAGTTGCCCACGAATCTGATATCGCTATCACCAGTGGCAACAGTCTCACCGTTGCAGCCACCTTGGAGGCGGCAAAACAAGCAGTCGTAAAAATGGGTGCAACCGACCTGACTCAAGGCAAAGTAATGATTATTGGTGCGACCGGATCAATTGGGGCTGTGTGCTCGCGCTTACTGGCACAGGCGATTTATGATGTTGTGTTGGTGTCAATCGAACCGGAACGTTTGATCGAGTTAAAACGCACGATTCAAGAGGAGACGCCAGGGTCAAAGGTTGCAATTGCCACGCGCCCCGATGAACTATTACCTGAATGTGATTTAATTGTGACAGCAACTTCTGCTTTTGGACAACGCATTGTCGATATTAGCAAATGTAAACCCGGCGCAGTTATTTGTGATGTGGCGCGTCCACCCGATATCAATCCTCAAGAGGCCGCGCTGCGGCCTGATGTCTTGGTGATTGAGAGTGGCGAGGTTTTGATTCCAGGTGATATTGATTTTGGCTACGATATCGGGTTGCCTCCTAAAACAGCCTATGCTTGTTTGGCAGAAACCGCTTTGCTGGCGATGGACGGCCGTTTTGAAGATTACACCTTGGGTCGCAACATCAGTGTGGAACGTGTAAAAGAAATTTATCGCTTGTTTAAGAAACATGAATTCCAAATTGCTGGCTTACGTTCCTTTGAAGATTTTATTACAGATGAAGATTTGGTTGCAAAACGCGCATTAGCAGAGAAATTGCGACATGATCCTGCTTATTTCGAAAAAGTCCGCAC
>JAGRDI010000325.1 GCA_020432765.1 Anaerolineales bacterium
AATTCCTGCTGCGCCGTTATCTTGCAGATAATGACAGCATGGCCCTGCACATGGCCGAATTCACGCTGCAAAAAATGGCCTACGGCGGCATGTATGATCAACTTGGCGGCGGTTTTGCGCGTTACGCCACCGATAACAAATGGCTGATCCCGCATTTTGAAAAAATGCTCTATGACAATGCGCTGCTGGCGCGTGTCTACTTACACGCCTATCAAATTAGTGGCAATCCCCTCTACAAACGTATCACTGAAGAAACGCTAGATTTTGTTGCCCGCGAACTACGCCATACCGACGGTGGGTTCTACAGCAGTTATGATGCCGACAGCGAAGGAGTCGAAGGCAAGTTTTATGTCTGGTCAGAAGCTGAGATTGATACGATTCTGGGCAAAGATGCGCCTTTATTTAAACGGTTTTATGATGTCACTGACTATGGTAATTGGGAAGGCCACAACATTCTCAATATCAAAGAAGAACCCGAAAAAATTGCTGAAGCGTTCGGGTTAGACAGCGCTGAAATGGCAGTCCAATTAGAAGCAGCTCGTAAAAAATTATATGCGCTACGCGCCAAACGGGTGTGGCCGGGTTTGGATGACAAGGTGTTGACAGCCTGGAATGGGTTGATGTTAGCAGCTTTCGCTGAGGCAGGTCGGGTCTTAAAACGGCCGTCTTACACCCAAATCGCCATTGATAATGCAGAATTTTTGTTTGCGACGATGCGGCAGGACAACGCTGGTACTGAGCAAAGTCAAAGTGGCCGTTTGCTGCGCACATGGAAAGCCGGGTCAGGGGCTAAATACAACGCCTATCTCGAAGATTACGCTTATTTAGCCGATGGCTTATTGGCCCTTTACCAAACCACATTCGACGAGCGCTGGTTTACATGGGCTGAAGAATGTGCGGGCATCATGCTGACCCATTTCCAAGATATCGTCAATGGCGGCTTTTTTGACACCTCTGATGATCACGAAAGATTATTACATCGCCCCAAAGAAATCCAAGACAATGCCACACCCAGCGCCAACGGCATGGCTGCCCATGTCTTGTTGAAGCTGAGTTTGTATACGGGCAAAAGTAAATATTGGGATGTTGCCGAAACGGCCGTTGCCGCTTTGCAAGGCGTTTTAGGTCAATATCCAACCGGGTTTGCCAATTGGTTATGTGCCGCCAGTTTCATTACCGGTGCCCCGCATGAAGTCGCCATCAATGGCGATTTGACAGACCCGGCCACACAAGCGTTAATAGATGTTGTCAACCGTCAATACCAACCAAATTTAGTGCTTGCCGTAGGCGACACATTCAGCCCAATTCCGCTCTTAAAAGATCGGCCCCAGCAGGATAACAAACCAACTGCTTACGTCTGCCGCCGTTTTATGTGCCAACAACCGGTTACTGAACCGACAGACTTGCAAGTGCAATTAGCCTTATAACAGGCATTTTACATTAGCCTTTAGTCTAGCTTATAGGGGTCATTATACCTTTTAGAGAGACTGCGGCTTAAGCTGGCAGTCTTTTTGGTGTGTCACGCTGTAGTTTCGTTCGAAATGACTCTCTAGGGCAGCAATAACCGGATCAAGGTGTCACTCAACCAGTGAATATAATGTTCTTTGGTCCATCCCCGATCTATGCGTAACAAGCTAAAAACCTCTGGGCTTGTGGTAACCCAAATAATATCTGTAGCCTGTTCATCGTCTAAACCTTCCCGTAAAGAACCGAGAGTACCTATGCGTCGTGTGACTGCCGCTAAATTTTGCATTCTTTGAGCGAGCATATGCTTCAACATATCCGCAATATCTGGTTCTGTCTTTGCTGCAATCCTTGTGATTTCGAAAATCGGAGCAATACGTTCCAATATTTCTGATATATCCTGGGCAAATAGATTTAATAAGCGCACAGGGTCGTTCTCTTGAAGAACGGTCTGTGGCCCAGCCCGTTGAAGTAAGGGAATTGGGAGATTATCCCCACCCACTGAAGTATCAATCAGGTTAGACAAGATGGTTCGTTTATTCCCAAATATAGCATAGACTGTTTCAGAAGATACGCCAGCCTCTTGGGCAATCGAATCAATAGTCGCACCGGAATAGCCTTGTATTGAAAATAATTTCCGGGCGGCTTCTATGATCTGCCGGCGTGTCTCATTGGCCTGAGCCTGGCGTCTGGTTGAGTTATATCGACGTTTAGGTTTAGAAGATTGGGTCATATTTTCCTTATTGACATTTAAGTAAAATGAGTGTATGATCTTTGTATTCAATATAGTTTTACCGTATTGAATACAAAGATGGTTTATTATAATTATATAAAACCAAACTAATTTAACAAAATCGCTTATAGGTAATAAGGAATATCCAATGTCTACAACACAAAATCAAACCACTTTCCGCCAAGTCATTACAGAAGCTTTCAACAAAGGCAATTATGCTGTGCTATACAGCTGCTTCAATGCCGATTTCATTGAGCATCAATTTGGACTTCATCCAACAATTGAAGGTTTTAAAGGTGACATCCAATATCTGCGTACAGCTTTCCCGAATTTAACTTTAACTATTGAGGACATGGTTGCAGATGGAGACAAAGTATGGGCTCATATGACCGCTCGTGGAACAAATCAAGGTGGCTTTATGGGACCGCCAAATGGAAAATCGTTTGAAGCCACTGTATTTGATATGTGCAGGTTCGAAGACGGAAAGATTGTCGAACACTGGGGATCACCGGATCGTTTCGCAATACTCTCACAATTGGAGCTGCTGCCCACCAAACACTAAGAACAAACCTGAGCAAGCTCGAATGTTTAACATAAAACTGGAGTCTGGCGAATTCTAGACTTGTCAGGTTTCTACCACAAGTGGAATGTGAACAAATTGGTCATAAAACCTGACAAGTCTCCTCTG
>JAGRDI010000326.1:0-8072 GCA_020432765.1 Anaerolineales bacterium
ACCATTACTGCACCATAAACAAACAATTTGTTTTTCAAGCAAGAACGGCTGCAGGAATACAATTTTCTGCAGCCGTTTTTTGTTGGGTACATTGGTATAAAATTGATGCATCAGAAATGTTTTTGTTGATATAATAGGTGCAAAAGGAGGATATTTAATGATTATTAATCTGAAACGTTGGCGGCGGTTGACCTTCTACTTTGCTGCCCTATTCGTTGTATCACTCATTTCACCCCCATCCGCCCATGCTCAAGGACTTAACATTCGTGATCGCATCTATTCTGGTGAAGTATTAGACGAAGATATCATTCTGAACGGCGATCTCGTGATTATGAGCGGCACTGTCAATGGCGACGTGTTCGCTGCCGGTAAACAGGTCGTGATCAGCGGCACTGTCAATGGGAGTCTGTTTGTTATTGGTGATCAGGTTGAAATTCTAGGCACTGTAGAAGATAGTGTGTATGTAACGGCCGTTACCCTCGACCTGAAATCAACATCCAAAATAGGACGCAGTGTCTATTTCCTTGGCGTCAGCTTGCTCACCGAAAAAGATTCTTTCATTGAACGTGATCTAAATGGCATCAGCCTGGGGGCACGTCTAGCCGGTACGGTTAACGGCAACAGCCAGGTCATTGTGGGTCTGGTTGAATTAGGCAAATTGATTCTGGATTCAATTAATCGTGTCACCACCGGTATCCCCATTGGCGCGGTTATCCCCTCGGCAGCGCCCACACATCCCATTGCACAGGCACGTGAATTACAAATTATGGCCGGTTCGGCCGTTCCGTTGACACAAGATGATGGTGCTGTCGACCCAGACCCTGTCGATCCGGGCACAGCCGCCTTAAACTGGACGGGGGATCGTCTGCGTATGTTCATATCCCTGCTGGTTGTGGGTGCCTTTTTCATCTGGCTGCTGCCGAAATGGTTAGAGAAATGGGCGGACAAAGTTGGTGAACGGCCGTTTGGCTCAACAGGTTGGGGCCTAGGCATTTATATCGTCGGCTTCATTGGCTTTTTCATCGTGCTGCTGATCTTCATCGCCATTGGTATTTCGTTAGCAGTCATGACCTTGTGGGGGTTAGCTTTCACCTTCTGGGGATTGGCACTGTCGAGTTTAAGTTTGGCCTTTGCTATTTTTCTGCTCTTTGTTTCCTATGGCAGCAAAATCATCGTTGCGTTTGTATGCGGCCGTTGGCTTTTCAAGCGTCTTTATCCACGTGCCAACAAACATAAACTGTGGCCATTATTACTCGGGCTGCTGCTGTATGTGTTAATTTATGCGATTCCTTTTCTGGGATGGGCGATCAGCTTGATCGTGACTTTCATTGGTTTAGGTGCTGTGTGGTTGGTTTATCAGGATTGGGCAAACGGCCGTTCTGCAAAACCGGATGCTGTATGATTTTATCCCTCGCGGTGAATCTCAGCACGGCCGGTCATGCCAGGCAAAATATCCAACTCAATTGTATCCAAAACCAGAATCACAGGGAAAGTGACCGCATCCCCAACCGCTGCACCAGCTTGTAAACTGATGCGCTGCACAGTCGCGTCCAGCGGATCATTGGGATAGGCCTTTAAGGTGACAACGGCCGTTTCTCCCGGTTTAATCTGCGCCAGATCACGTTCACTCAAATTGATAGTATGGAATTGCAAATTTTCGCTGTCCAATATAGTAACGATGGGCGTGCCAGCAGCTACCAACATGCCCGGGGTAGTATCGACGCTGAGAATGGTTCCATTCGTAGGCGCTACTAACTGCGCATCATCCAATCTGTTTTGTGCCTTTTCGAGGTTGAGCTGACTTTGCTGCAGCGATAGTTCTGCTTGTTCGACGCGCAAACGTGCGGCTGTTATTTCGGATGCTTGCGGTCCTTTTTGGGCTTGTTCTAACGCATTTTGGGCATTGATAAGATTCGCTTGGGCAGAAACGGCCGTATCATTATTCACACCCGCCGCCGCCACACTATACTGGGCGCGTGCCACTTGCAAATTTTCCTGCGCATATTCAACCGCCCGTTCAGCCCCTTCACGCTCACTTTTCATCTGGATATGCAGCGACGGGCCGGTACAAGGAATGCCGCCGCCCTGGCCCGGCAAACAAGACGGTTCGGTGATGTTATATTCCCATTCACGACCCGGATCAAAGGCAGTGTCATATGCTTCTTGGGCATCTGCCAAGTTGCGTTCAGCCTGTTGAATACCAATGCTAGCAGAGGTTAAACTGCTGCCTGCATTGGCATCATGGACTTCGGCATTTTCAAGGGCAGCTTCAGCGGCGGCGAGGTTGGCTTCGGCAAGCGCAACGGCCGTATCATCCACCTCCCAATTTTCCAAATCATCCAGCGTCAACTGCGCCTGTGCCAAACTGTTTTCGGCCTGATCAACTTGCAAAGCAGTATCAACAATCATCTCTTGTAAAGTTGTATCGTCGAGGGTGGCAATCAGATCACCTGCCTGCACTATGTCCCCTGCTGCCACATGCAGTGCCAGCAGCTTGCCGCCAGCCTCAAAAGCCAGCGGCAGTGGTGGCTGCGCACTTTGTACAACCCCATCAGCTAAAATCGTCACACCTGTGCGCACCGGTGACGGCGTGGGGTCAATTGTCGCACCTGCATCCGGTGTATCAGTCGGCTCAAGCGGCGCTTCCCCACGCTGCCCGCAGCCCACCAGCATAATAAGCAAACCCGCCGCTATTATCCAACGTTTAATATTCATACGTTCCTCAAGGAAAACCTGACAGGTCTTGAAGACCTGTCAGGTTTCTAATTCAACTCATCCGCAAAATCTCGACAGCCTTGCGCTTGATAATGCGCCGTGCCGAGAAAATAGTGCCCAAAATTGCTGCCAACGACACCATAATCACAATAAATGGCATCACAGTCGTGTCAATGGCAAACTGCTGCGGCCGTTGCGCCGTCATGTTATCTGCAAAGGCGAACAGATAGGCCATCGTCGCGCCAGCCACAATACCAGCCAGCGCCGCGCTCAAGGTCATCGCAATCGACTCCACGCTTAACATACCATTGAGTTCCCAGTTTCGTGCTCCAACCGCCTTCATCATGCCGATTTCCAATCGACGTGAATAAATTGAAACATAAATAACAGCAAATACACCAAAAACGGCCGTTGTAAAACTAATCAAGGTTAATACCAACAAAAATGCTTGTTCTTGCACACGATTATCGCGTGCAAATTTCAGCTGCACTTCGGCAAGCCGTGTCCAAATATCATATTTACGGTTAAACGCCTCATGCAAATTGCTGTCGACAGTTAGTGGCTCTATATCTGCCGAAGTGGTCGCCAATATGCGATCAAAAACCGGGTCATCTGGTCCGGGCAGCGCTTCACGTGGATTGCTGGTCACACGTCTGAACCCTTCCAAAGAGATAAACACCGTACCGCCGCTCAGGGCTTGTGAGCGTACACGCCCGACATCGCCAAAACCAGGCACACGTTGCGCAATACCCGCCACCGTCAATTCTTCTTCATGATCCAGCCCTTCCCCTTTCACCTTGATGATGCCGCCTAACGGTACAGCCAACCCTTCAGCCATGCCCTCACTGATTACAACAGCGTGGGGATCAGTCAGAATTTGGCTCAAAGAATCCGGTCCACCTGCCGTAAAAATCATCATATCAGTGTACAGCACATCATTCAAATCACCGCCAACACCCACCAATGATAACGAACCGGAGCGCATTCCCACGGGATCAGACACCTGAGCACCATAATCGTAGGTTAACCCCACAGCATTTTCGATGCCTGCAACAGGCAGCAACACTTCATCGATAAAACTCGGCCGTAAGCGTGACAAGGCGGCAAATTCTGGCGCCGAAAATCTTGAAAAACTTTGTACTTCAACGGGTGCACCCATACGCAAGTACACATCCGTATCAATATTGGCATTGCTGATGGCGCTTTGGGTTGCCAAAAAACTGGGCAGGACGCCGCTAAACAGTATCAGGAGTGAAATCAAAGTATTACGCTCGGTGCTGCGGCTGACATTCCGTTTGGCAAAATAGGTTAATCGGGGCGCAATCAAGCCCATAAAGAAAAGGATCAATCTTTCTAACGGCCGTGTAAAAATGAAGAATATAAAAACCAAACCCACAACCATCAGCAGCACCGCCGCCAAGATGATCGCGGCTTCTGCAGCCGGATTGCCAAATGTATCGACCAAATCCAGGCCAATCACCATCAGCACCACAAACATCATACCCAGCCCAATCACAAACAATTTCAAGTTGGGACGGCGTTCACGTAGTAAGTCCAAATCCTCTAATTGAATATTATCAGCTACACCTGGATTAATGGCGTGCATCACTTTGGTACTGGCTGCATCTTGAGCAGGTTTAATCGCGCTAAACAGCAAGACTACAAATGCGGAAACAACGGCGGGCAAAATTGCGGTTAGACTAACAGCCGGTTGAATCGTGGTAATCAATCCTTGTTGACTCATTTGGAATGTAATAAAAGGCACCACTAAAAAAGCTGTGATCGCTTGCCCCAAAATGATGCCTAAGCCAACGCCGACGATGCCAATCACAAATACTTCAACCATGACAATACCAAACAGCAAATTGCGTTGGCTGCCCAAAATGCGCAAGATAGCCATCTCGCGCCGCTGTTCCTGCACATTAGTCATAACGAGGGTGTAGATGAGCAGACCAACTACAGCTAATGACATCAAGCCATAGGTGCTAATCAAGGCTTGCAAGACTAAAAATGCTTGCGCAGACTGATCCAGCGCCTGTGCTTTGTCCAAGCGATAAACATATTGGTCGCCCAGCGCTGCCTGCATATTGACAGCAACATCACGTACAGCCAAGGCGGCTTCTTCGGAATTGCCGGCATCATATAAGGCAGGTTCTACCAATGCAATAAGTTCTTCGGCGCGGTCTGGCAGCCCCAAAAACTGTTGTGCGTCGTTAATATGTACGATGAGACCATTGTTAACACCGGCATCAGCAACCCCATTTTGGCGCACGATAGCATTAATGGTGAATTGCCCGATGGCACGCCGGCTGCTGCTGCCAACAGCAGCCGCAGATCCTTTTTCACGCGGCAAGGGAAAGCTGTAGGCGACATCAATGCGGTCACCAATTTGCAAATCACCCAGACTCAATGCAGCGGATTGCAGAATGGCTGCTTGCCTATCACCTAGATTGTATGTACCAGAAATGACCTCGATTTGGCCGATGTTTTCGGCGGGATCAAGTGCGAGCAATGTACCGTTGCTCTGTATCCCACCAATGATAAGTTCAACTTCATTACGAAAGCGGGGATAAACGGCCGTTATCTGTTCATCAGCCGCCAATATTCGTGCGCTCGTTTCGGCCACCTCGATAAATGGCTCAGGACTGGTTTCGCTGCGGCGCACGGCCAGGTCGTAACGACCCGTTGCCGCGGCAATCAAATCCACATTGGACCGACGAATCGTTTCGACGGTCGCGCTCATGGCCACAATCAGACCAGTGCTGACAATTAATGATAATACCATCAAAATGGTACGCACTTTGCGCCGGCGGAAGTTCTTGAGTACGTATTTAACAATCATTTATCTGCGCCGCTGTCGGTTTTCTGATTATCGGGATTGGCCGCATCTTCGTTTGCGGATACGGCCGTATTTTCTACCCCGCTACCATTGTCAATCTTACCATCTTGCATATGGATCAAACGCTGCGCAAAATCTGCCATGCGCGGATCATGGGTCACAAAAACAACAGTGGTGCCTTCTGCATTCAACGTTGTGACGAGCTGCATGATAGCGAAACCAGTTTCGCTGTCGAGATCGCCGGTCATCTCATCACCGATTAGAATGGGCGGATCATTGGCCAATGCCCGTGCAATCGCCACGCGCTGCTGCTGTCCACCAGACAGTTCGCCAGGATAATGGTGGGCACGATCAGCCAAACCCACTTTTTCGAGCAAGCTCAACGTGCGTTCTTTACGTTCTTTGTGTCCTACTTTGGCCAGGATCATTGGCGCTTCGACATTTTCTTCGGCAGTAAAGTTGGCAAGCAAATTGTAATTTTGGAAGATGAAACCCATCTTTTGTAAGCGCAATATAGCCAGTTCATTTTCAGATAAGGCAACTAGATTTTCGCCGTCGATGATGACATGGCCGCGGCTGGGTTCATCCAATCCACCAATGATATTGAGTAAGGTAGTCTTACCAGAACCACTGGGACCCATCAGACACACAAAATCACCTTTTTCGATTTCTAGGGATACGCCACGTAGGGCAGGAACAGCTTCTTTGCCCATTAAATACGATTTGTGGATGTTATCTACGCTGATGATTGGCTCGGTCATACATCATTCCTTGGCTATAGGTGTTGATTTACGTCTACGTTATTATACTGATTTTGTTGCTAGAAAGTTGCAAGCAAATGATTGTTAAGTTTTCAACCATACTTTCTGAACACGCCCGATTTGTCCTGATTCCAATTGCACTTTGATGCCATGCGGATGCGTCGAGGATTTTGTGAGAATCCTGTATACAACGCCCGGAGTTCGTTTACCTGAGCGTTGATCTTGTTTTTGCACAACTTCTACTTGACTGCCGATTTGGATGTTTTTGCGGATACGGCCATTTTGAGTGTCATTTTCCATTGGTTTCCATTTCCCTTTTGAATGTCAAATTTTATGGCATCAGTATAGGGTAAACGGCCGTTTCAATTCAAATTGTTTTTACTTTTGTTAACCAGAAACACACCAACAATAACGGCCGTTCCACCTAAAAACCCTTGCAGCGACGGCCGTTCGCCGAATAACAATATTGACCATAAGATCGTCAACACTGGAGTAAGCGTTAACAAAATCGTGAGGAAACTCAAATTGAAGTGACGCAGCGACATGTAATACAACGAACGGCTAATAATCACATTCACGACGGCCGTCACCAACAATATCCACCACACTTGTTGGCCAGCCGGCCAGACCATCTCGCCGCGCCCAACGGCAAAAACAAACAAAAAGAGAACAGAAGTCACCATCCGAAACAACAAAAAGTTGGTAAAATCAATTTCCTGACCATTCTTTTTGACAATTGCTGCATGCAGTGCATAAGAAAAATTAGCAATCAACACCAACAGCGTGCCCAACCATAAAACACCCGTTGTATCACCTAATTGAAAGCTGATAACAAACACGCCAATAACCGCAACAACGGCACCAATTTGCTGTCCACGCACGAGCCGTTCTTTCAACCAGAAAATGCTAAAGCCCAGCGCAAAGACGGTGCCCATGCGGGCAACCATTGAAGCAGTGCCAGGATCGATATAGGAAACGGCCGTAAAACTAATCGACGTCGCAATCGCAATCAGAAAACCGATGAGAATAAAAAATTGGGCGTTATCACGGAAAACGTGCCAATTTATTTGGCGACGCACACCTGCATACAAAGCAATCAGCAGCATAGCTATCGCCATGTAATAAAAAGAAGATGCCATTGGCGGCAAAAAGGGTAATAACAAACGTGCGAAAACGAAGTGGAAACTATCGACTACAAGTAGTACAACTACAATGGGTAAAAATTTGTTCACTAATTGCTTTTTGAAATGTGGAAAAGGTAATGGGGAAAAAGTGGCTGCTCACTACACATTTGCGCAGAAGATTTTTTATTCGCTGCGGATTGCATTCACAAAACTAGCTGGTATTGGGCCGTTCGACCAAATCGCAATGGACTGGACTGGAATATCTTCCAAACCCGCCACAAAATCCACACAGTTTGCCATATTTGGGCAGCGCTGGTGCATGATCTGCACATCAAAATTAAAATCTTCAATACCAAGCCCTTGCGCAATGCGTAAATAACGTGTGCGGGTTTGATTTACCGCCGCCAAACGTGCCTCCGAAGATTGGTTCTCAATAAACTTTTGTTCCTGCATAGCCAGCCCAGTCACCCCCGCTTGCATAATTGTGCGGATCATCTCGTCACTCACTTGATCGGTCATATTACGGACCGGTCCCCACATCACCTTGAACCCATTTGCAGCTGCCAAGCTAGCTACCCGTGCCACAATATTCACATCTGGATCGGCGCTGGCCAAAGTCTGCATTTCATTTGG
>JAGRDI010000326.1:8154-8739 GCA_020432765.1 Anaerolineales bacterium
TCTGCTTCAGCATAGGAGGCCAACATGACCATTTTTTCAACAGGCGCATCCATTTGCAACATGCCGGTCAAATCACGCTCGCGTGCATAGACAAAGGCCGGACCAAACTCGGGCTGCCAATTGGACCAACGGATCATGAGCGGCAGATGTTCGCCGTCTGGTACTGTATACTGCCCATTACGATCACTAGAAACGGCCGTTTGCTCGCGAACAGTTTGTGAATCACCAGAGATTGAAACCAAAGACGACGCATTGCCAATTGGCAAAGAGTTATTCAGCACAATAAAGGCCACCATAATAACCAAAACAACAATCAACAAAACACGAACTTGTGAACCAGACATACCTGTTGTGCCACCATACTTAGCAAGCGTCCGCAAATAAGTTCGTAGTAACGACTTTAGTCGTCCTGACCGCAGAAGTGGTTGCTACAAACAAACACGAGAAGTTATTTTAGACGATCACTTAATCTGAAATAAAGTTTACCCGGATAATTTTAGCACAAATGTTCAGGCCAGGTGGTAAGGAATCATACAGCTCTCACACATATTAATAAGCCTTGATCACCTTGGTTGTGGTGCCATA
>JAGRDI010000327.1 GCA_020432765.1 Anaerolineales bacterium
CGCAGAAAATTCTAGGCAGCGTCACACAACATCTGCCGTAAACGTGCCTTTTGAATTTTACCTAAAGCATTAGCCGGGAATTCATCCACAAAAACAACTTTACGCGGCACTTTGTACTTGATCAATTTGTCGGCGCAATGGTCGATGATCATCTGGCTAGAGATGTCATGACCGGGTTGTGAGATGATTACGGCCGTTACCTGTTCCCCCCACTCATCATCAGGACAACCCACCACTGCACAATCCTTTACCGCTGGATGTTCCATCAACACCAGTTCCACTTCCGGCGGATAAATGTTAAAACCACCGCTAATCACCAAATCTTTTGAGCGCCCTTTGAGTGTGAAATAACCATCCGGCTCGCGTAAACCGAGGTCGCCTGTGCGCAGCCAACCGTCCGGTGTGAAAGCAGCGGCCGTTTTTTTAGGTTGACGCCAATATCCCTTACACACATTAGCACCACGCACTTGCACATCACCCACTTCACCATCAGCAGCCTTTTCACCGCTGATTGGATCCATAATCCGTACTTCAACACCAGGCAGAGGCAATCCGACCGACCCTACACGCCGTTCACCATGCAGCGGATTAGAGATCAACATCCCCGTTTCAGACATGCCATAACGCTCTAATAAGGTATGTCCAAAGGTGTCCTGGTATGCCTTGAAAACATCATCCGGCAAGCGATCCGAGCCAGATGTCAGCAAACGCATGTGGCTGAGGTCATATTTATTCGCGTTTGGCAATGCCAGTAAGCGGCGATGAATGGTGGGCACGGCCATAAAAACGGTGCAGGGGTAATTTTGCAAAGTTTCTAACGTTTTCACGGCTTCAAACTTAGGATGAAGCACGGCCGTTGCACCCGCATTCAAAGCGCCATGTAAAGCGACAATCAGCCCATGTACATGAAATATCGGCAGCACATGCAAAATGACATCGTCATCACGCCAGCCCCACGCTTCGTGCAGCGAATTGAGGTTGGCGGTGAGATTACCATAGGTGAGTTCGGCACCCTTGGGTCGGCCGGTTGTGCCGCTGGTGTAAATCATCAGGCAGGTGGCGTTTGCATCTTGTGGCAGCGGGATGGTGGCGGCGACGGCAGGATCATGGTTGGCAAGGAGGGTTTCAAAGGCAACGGCCGTTTGCGTGTCCAAAAAAACAGTCTCCTGCAAAGCAGGTAAGCTGCCCAATAGTTCAGTCACACCTTTCCGTGCCGCTTCAGCCGCGAAAAACAGTTTAGCCTCAGCATCTTGTAAGAAATAGAGCAGCTCATGCGCCGGGTAACCTGGATTCAATGGTAAACTGATCGCGCCCAGCCGCATCACAGCCAAATGCAAATAAATAAATGACAAACACTTTGGTAATTGAACAGCAACTCGATCGCCCGGCTCGACACCTTTCGCTTTGAGGTAAGCCATTGTAGACAACACATGCTGCTCTAAATGCCTATACGAAATTCCCTGATTGGCAACGGCCGATTCCCCCACGAAATCAAGCGCCAATTTCATATCATACATCAAACAATTCGCTACCAATCTATCCAAAAACATCATACCAACTCCAAGATTCCTCCACGAATTACTCTAATTACATGAAATTGAGACGTATACCATTTATTCGTGGCAAAAAATCATTCACCATTTACCAAATGCCACAAGCGGCTGGGGCTGAGGGGGATTTCTAAAATTTCGAGGCTAGTGTCGTCCAGTGCATCTTCAAGTGCTTGGGCAAATAAAGCACCGACCGGAATAGCACCTGCTTCACCAGCTCCTTTAACACCTAACGGATTTAACGGTGAAGGCGTGGTGATATGCTCCATTTCCATCTGCGGAACTTCCAGCGATGTGGGCAGCAAATAATCCATAAACGAACCACTCACCATCTGTCCATCTGCACTGTAGCTCAACTTCTCATAAAATGCGTTGCCAATACCTTGTGCCACACCGCCATGAATTTGGCCATCCAAGATCAGTGGATTGATGACCTCGCCACAATCATGGATGATGACATATTTCAAGATGTTGATATACATCGTTTCGGGATCAACTTCGACGATCATCGCATGTACACCACTGGCAGTTGCGCCATATCTGGGGCCAAAATAATCACTCGATTCCAGCCCTGGCTCCGTCCCCGGCTGCACTGCGCCGCGCATTGGATTAGCCGCCTGCGCCAAATCTGCCAGCGAAATGGCACTTTCTGGCACATCAATAATTTGTACATGACCATCAACCAATTCCAAATGTTCTGGCGGGACATTATCAAGGCGTGTCACTGCCAAATCCAAAATTTTCTGACGCACGTTTTTAGCCGCCGCATGAATTGCATTGCCAGCCACAACCGCGCCACGGCTGGCAAAGGTACCCGCTCCCCAATGGAACTGATCGGTATCACCAGTTATCAGATCAATCTTGGTCACAGGGACGCCTAATTGATCAGCAACGATTTGAGCAAAGGAAGTGAAATGCCCTTGACCCTGCGTGCCAATGCCAGTAGCTACGGAAACACGGCCGTTGCTCTGCACTTGCACGCGTGCGCCCTCATACGGTCCAATCCCTGTCCCTTCCACATAACAGACAAGCCCCAACCCGATATAACGACCCTCGATGCGGGCTTGCGCCTTCATCTCTGCAAAACCAGCATAATCGATCATCTCCATAGCACGATCCAAAGCCGGTTCATAATTACCACTATCGTAAGTGAGTGGGCCAAAATCCTGAAAAAGAATCTCGTTGTCATACGGGAACTGATCCGGCTGAATGAAATTACGCCGCCGGATTTCGGTGCGGTCGATGCCCATCTCTTTGGCAGCAATATCGAGCAAACGCTCCATCACAAAAACGCCATGCTGGCGCCCAGCCCCACGATATGGGGTGACGATGGTCTTATTGGTAAACAAACAAGTGAATTCGCTGTAGTAGGCCGGAATATCATAGCTGCCCAAGAGGGTGCCGGAGCTGTTGAGGGGCACAGTCAGACCGTAGGGGGCATATGCGCCTGCGTCATGCAAAAATTTATCACGCACGGCCAGAATACGGCCGTTTTCATCCAACGCCATTTCTGCCCAATGAATCTGATCGCGTTCCTGGGTCGTGGCCACAAAGTTTTCGCTGCGATCTTCGATCCATTTGATCGGCCGTCTTAACTGCATCGCCGCCCAGGGCACAACCATCTCTTC
>JAGRDI010000328.1:0-2496 GCA_020432765.1 Anaerolineales bacterium
AATCGACGCCCATTTCAAAACAAAGATTGCGCACCTCGGCAAAGTTGAAATACTTATCAATATTTTTATGTAAAGTGGCTAAATATTTTGCACTATCAGTTGCCATTGTTTCTTTTTCTCCTGACTTGTACTACTGGATATTGGAAATGTAAATTTGTCAACTTTTCTCTCGAAAGCAGCTATGAATCAAACAGCAAAAGTTGACAAATCTCTCTGATAGAACAAGGAACGCTAGAATCTTTTTCCGGCATGGTTCATTGTGGAAAGAACCATCTTTACAAATTCGACCACCTATGCCAACATTTTGAACCATGCCCTTTTTCCTATTGTTCTAAATAACCTTGTGCAATCTGATTAACTTGAGTTGTTACACGTTCCCACTCTTCAAAATCGATATCTTTTGGCTGCGGAGCAACCGGTCTGGCGAGATATGCGGTCATTGTATTGCGTCCTGCAGTGACAAGGGCGGCACGACGGGCATCATCCATATCAAACTCCGTGGTGCCGTAGCCTTTTGCAGGCAAATGCACGACCAAGTCGCTGACAGCATCAATAACCATTTTATCGCGAGCACGTGTAACTGTCTCAACGAGATTTTGTATGCGCTGGACTGATCTCAACTCACCGATATTTGGCAATTCTGTACCTTTGGCAGGGGCGGGTGGAGCATTGGGTACCGGTATTTGTTCGTCAATCAGGAACCCCATCACGTTTTGGCTGCGTTTTTCACCCATAACGGCCGTTACCAATGCATCCTCTGAGACCAGCAGTTCAATCGGGAAATTCGACAATAAACCACCATCTACAATCGCATGATCTGAAATGTCTATCCCTCGGTATGCTCCCCATTCAGCTAACCAAATAACCTCCTGCCACAGCAGCGGCACACTCATCGACATACGCACTGCCCACACAATCGGCAATGTAGGTGTTGTGCGATGGTTAAAGATCAACAGTCGTCCACCAGTGATATCCGAGCCGGTTAAGGTGAGTTCATGTCCCGTTGCCGCAAAAAATTGAGCCATGTTCATCTCGCTGTACCGCCGTGGTTGACCGTTGACAGTGCCGGCGTCAAGTTTTGTACGCAGCCAATCCACGAAATGATGTGCCGAATACCAGCCCCCGCGTTCCACAAAAGAGTAAAAATGGCGTGTTTTTTCATTGTCGGCAATTGCTTCGGCCAGTTTATCATCCATGCGATTCTCAACAAAATCTGGTATCGCGGGATTATTGATGCGATGGAGCAGGTTGCGCGTGGCACTATTGGCTACATGTTCTTTATCAAAAGGCAAGGGTGTGCCCATAAAAGTTGTAAACACTGGTTTGCCATCTTGACGCTCGTTAAGTGCAGCTAACATTTCCGCCGGTGTATAGCCTGCCGCCAACAGTGTGGCTGTGATTGCACCAGCCGATGTACCAATCAGCCGATCAAATGTATGGTTGTGGGCTGCAAAAACTTCCATAGCACCGACAAACACGATTCCTTTGGCACCACCACCTTCAAAGACTAAGTCATATTTCATATTTTCCTCCGCAATTTAAGAGCATCGTCCGTTTATAGTTTATGTTTAATAGCCGATTTGCGGCCCTTGGGCATTTTGCCACGGCCGTCCAATCGTTAAAAATGAGTTCACTAAATCTTGAACTTCTGCCAAAGCTGTTTCGTCCAGAATCACTGGGTTTTGAGTTAGATAGACCTCTAACATTCGAGCTAATACTAAATCAACTAGCGTCCCATCATTTAGCACCAGCGGCAGCAGTGCTTTTAAACCTTCTAGATTGGGTTTCGTTTGGGTTTGTGACCAAAAGGCTGACAAAAAATAAATATATACACTGCGTTCGCTAGATGTTTGTAACCGTGCTAGTTGTTCCAATCCTTCAGATGTAGTGGGTGCCTGGGCTGCCTGCCGCCAATGACGATAAGTTGAAATTAGATTTTTTAACTCACGACGAAAAGCGGCATCGCGAACTTGGGCAACTTGCTCATCTAGTTTTTCATCTAGAGATATTGATATCCATTGTGAAATCGGTTCAGTCACGCGTTGGGGTTTTCCAAATTCCAACCAGCGTGTGGCCAGGAAAAGCAAGTGTTGGGTAGCGAAACCAGCGTACCCATGGGATTCTTCAGCCAGCCACGACAAGGTGGATTCCGCTTGTTCCCTATTTCCCTGACGTAAAATTTGGGCAGCTTTCGCACTATGGACACGTATACGTGTGCCCCATTTGTCGAAGATATATAGTGCATAGTCACAATAATCCTTTAAGTTTGAGTTAAACTGTTCATTTCGTTTTTCGACTTCGCTGTACAGCAAGAAGGGAAGTTCGAATGTAAACGCTGCTCCTTCACGCTCTAATGTTACTGCAAATATCTGACCCCATAGGTGGCGCCGCCAATCTTGTGCCCAAGAATCGTTTAGCGGGGCAGCTAATGTTGCCAGACAAATAACCTCTAGGCCGATATCGCGATAGGTCTTGTATGGATTCGGTAAAATTGTA
>JAGRDI010000328.1:2507-2664 GCA_020432765.1 Anaerolineales bacterium
GCATGGTACGTGTAATATAATCCCGTCCAATTGGGTCTGTGGCCAAACGGTATAGCAGGTCTGGTACATCACCGGCGGAAAACCGATTTGCGTGCGCCTCTTTTTCTATAGCGGGCATTACTTGCATGACTGCTTCAGAATCCCCCTCAGATGCCAG
>JAGRDI010000329.1 GCA_020432765.1 Anaerolineales bacterium
TAACTGGAGAAACTTGCGGTATCTTGTTTTCCCGAATTTGCGCATAAAGAGCCTTGGTTTCGGCATCAGGTTCAATACCTAATTCTTCTGCCAGCACACTGGAAAAGGTCTCGTACTGGGTCAATGCAGCATTGCGCTGACCATCTGCGGACAGCAGTCGCATCATAGTCCTGTGTCCATTCTCATGCCAGGGGTCAATATGCAATAAGCGTCGGGCTGCTGCCAATCCTTCTTGCACATTGCGCGTTTCTTCTGCCGCAAGAATTTGCTTCAACAGCGCATTGACTGCAAGCTGATGCAATCTTTCCCGCTGAGCTGCTGCCCAAAAATCAAACTCTGGCGCGTTTGGAAGGATGAAATCTTCCAAAAAATCGCCACGATATAAAGCGACTGCATGTACATCGAGGCCGCCTGAATGATCTGTTTTTAGCAGTTTTTCAAATTCGGCCACATCCAGGCGATAAGCATGTTGTGGCTTAAAGACAATCTCTAGTCGGGTTGCTTCCAGATAATCCGGAATAAATTTGCGCAGCTTGCTAAGTGCAAGACGTAAATTAGCACGGGCGCTTTCCTCCGGCATATCTCCCCACAACAAACCGGCCAAAGCAGAGCGTGAATGACGCTGGCCTGTAACAGCTAAATAGATCAGCAGCGCCTGTCCTTTCGCCGAAACCAGTTCGGCTGTCAGAGGCTGTGAGCCATAGGTCAGGCTGGGTTTGCCTAACAGAAGGAGTTCGAGTTGTCTGTCTTGGGCTGTCAATTTCTTCCTGAAATACCAATTTCAGATATTTTCACCAATTTTGATCGGCAATTAACGAAGAAAATATGCTGCAAAAACGAAGTCGTTTTATGCTCATATTATAACTTATTTTTGAACAGATTGAGTACTATTTAACAGTAAAGTTTGGAGGCATATGTATGTATGATGCAATTATTATAGGCGCACGTTGTGCGGGCGCTTCCACAGCCATGTTATTGGCCCGCAAAGGGCATAAGGTTTTACTTGTGGATCGATCTGCTGTACCCAGTGACATTCATCATGGCCATTTTATCCACCGCGGTGGGCCGCAAAGGCTCGATCGCTGGGGCGTGCTGTCCCAGATTGAAGCCTCCGGCTGCCCGCTGGTCACCGAGGTCGTGATGGGTATCGGCGGCGTGCCGATGACTGCTAAAAACATCATGTTGGATGGTGTGGCTTTTGGCTGCGGTCCGCGCCGGTCCGTGCTGGACAAGATTTTGGTGGATACGGCCGTTGCCGCCGGCGTTGAACTGCGCGATCAATTCCTCGTGGAGGATTTTCACAGTGAAGACGGTGCGATTACCGGTATTGTGGGTCGGGATTTGCGTACCCAACGGCGCTTTCATGAGTTCAGCCAGATTGTGATTGGCGCAGATGGTCGCAATTCTCGTCTGGCAAAAGCTGTGGAAGCTCCGGTATACGAAGCGGTGCCTTCCGTCTCCTGCTACTATTTTTCATACTGGAGCGGCATTGCCAATGCAGCGCTTGAATTTCATGTCGGCAAACAGCAAATTATTTTTGCTTTTCCTACCCATGACAATCTATTTGCGGTTTTTGTCGCCCGACCAATTGAGGAATTCCACCATTTCCGTGCTGACATTGAAAAGAATTTTATGGAAGCGCTGGAGCAAGCACCCACTTTGGCAGCCCAGCTGCAAAATGGCCGGCGTGAAGAAAGATTCTACGGCACGGCCGATTTACCCAATTTCTTCCGTAAGCCATATGGCCGCGGTTGGGCGTTAGTCGGTGACGCTGGCCACCATAAAGACCCCTACATGGCGTTGGGCATCAGAGACGCACTGCGTGATGCGGAACTGCTTGCTACTACAGTCGACACTGGATTGACCGGCATCCGGCCCATGCAAACTGCATTAGCCACGTACGAAGAGCAGCGCAACGAACAATCACGTCCGCTTTATTATGAAAATCTGGCGCGGGCAAAGTTTACACCACCGCCGCCTGAATTGGTGCAAATCCGAAACGCGCTGCTGCACAGCCAGGATCAAGACGACATCAACCACTTTTTGCAGGTCAATTTGGGCTTGCTGCCCAAGGAATCCTTTTTCAATCCAGAGAATGTGGGGCGGATTTTGGGTCAGGCACGTTTGGAAACGGAAACGGCCGTAATGGCTTAAAACGTATTGCGTAGTGCGTATTGCGTAAAAACGGAATACGCACTACGCAATACATCAATATTATGGAGATTAGAAATGAATCAAGAAAATAATGCAATTGTTATTGGTGGGAGCATGGCCGGGCTGCTCACTGCTCGTGTGTTGAGCAATCATTTTGATCGCGTCACAATCCTGGAGCGGGATTCTGTTCATGATTATCCGGAGTCTCGCAAAGGGCAGGCACACACCCGTCATTTGCATGGCTTACTTGCCAACGGCTTGCAAATCATGACCCATTATTTCCCCGATTTGCCGGAGGCATTTAGCAAAATGGATGTTTTTATGGGCGATATGGGTGAATCCATGCGTTTTTATGCGCACGGTGGGTACCGTAAACCGTTTCATTTTGGTCTGGATGGTGTGACAATCAGCCGGCCGCAGTTAGAGTATATGATCCGCTCCCGCGTTTTGACACTGCCCAATGTCACGCTGCGCGATAACTGCGCTGTGAAAAAGCTGCTGACTTCTCCGGATAAGCAGCGCATTACGGGGGTATTAATGGAGCAGCGCGGGGTCATCATTGAAACACAGGAGTTAACGGCCGTTCTAACAGTGGACTGTACGGGGCGAGGGTCACGGACACCCCAATGGCTTAAGGAGGTGGGCTTTGCCGCTCCTCCAGAAAGCGAAGTGAAGGTAGACATTGGCTATGCCACACGCCTCTACAAACGAGACCCCCATGACCCACGCGGGCAGCAGTGGACCTTGATTACACCAGATGCGGTGAATGATTTGTGCTTTGGGGGGGCATTTGCCATTGAAAACGGCCGTTGGATCGTGAGTATAGGCGGCTGGAGTGGCAATCACTGCCCGGTCGATGAAGCCGGTTTTCTGGAATTTGCGCAAAATCTGCCGGCGCCTGATGTCTATAACATCATCACCCAATCCGAACCGATTTCAGAGATAATGACGCACAAATTCCCAGCCAGTTTGCGTCGCCATTACGAAAAACTATCCCACTTCCCGGATGGATATCTGGTTTTGGGAGACACAATCGCCAGCTTTAACCCAACCTATGGCCAGGGCATGACGTCGGCGGCGATGCAGGCACAGGTGTTAGATGAAATCTTGTACCGGCAACTATCCCCGGACGCGATTGCCCGCGCATTTTTCAAAAAAGCGGCCAAAGTGGTTGATGTGCCCTGGCAGATGGCCGTGGGGGAAGATTTTCGTTTTGCCACCACCAGCGGTCCCAA
>JAGRDI010000330.1 GCA_020432765.1 Anaerolineales bacterium
TCTACATCCTCTACACCTCCGGCACAACCGGCATTCCCAAAGGGGTCGTGCGCGACAACGGCGGGCATCTCGTCGCACTCAAATGGTCGATGTCAAATATCTACAACACCAATGCAGGTGATGTCTATTGGGCTGCTTCAGATGTTGGCTGGGTTGTTGGTCATTCCTACATTGTCTATGCACCGCTGTTCAAAGGCTGCACCACCATTTTGTATGAAGGTAAACCGGTAGGCACACCCGATCCTGGTGCCTTTTGGCGTGTAATCGCCGAACACGGCGTCAATGTGCTCTTTACCGCGCCGACCGCTTTCCGTGCTATCAAACGTGAAGATCCCAACGGGGACTACAAGGCAAAATATGATCTCAGCAGTTTCCGTGCGCTTTACCTGGCAGGCGAACGCTGCGATCCCGATACACTGCATTGGGCCGAGGATTTGTTGGGCGTGCCCGTCGTGGATCATTGGTGGCAAACCGAATCAGGCTGGCCCATCGTCGCCAATCCACTAGGCATCGAACATTTGCCTGTAAAAGCGGGATCGGCCAGCAAAGTAGTGCCCGGTTATGATGTGCGTGTATTGAACATTTTCGAGGAAGAAGCCGCACCGGAAGAGATCGGCGATATCGTGATCAAACTGCCCCTGCCTCCCGGCACGCTGCCGACCTTGTGGCAAAATGACGACGGTTTTGTCAAAGCGTATATCATCCAGCATCAGGGCTATTACCATACGGCCGACGCCGGTTATAAAGATGCCGACGGCTATGTTTTCATCATGAGCCGCACCGACGACATCATCAATGTCGCCGGGCATCGGCTGTCGACGGGTGCGATGGAAGGGGTTTTGTCGGCGCATCCTGATGTGGCCGAATGTGCTGTGATCGGCCGTCATGATGCGCTCAAGGGTGAAGTACCAATGGGTTTTGTGGTACTCAAAGCGGGAGTGCAGCGTGACGATTCTGAAATTGTAGCGGAATTGGTCAAAATGGTACGCGCTGAAATCGGGCCGGTAGCCGCTTTCAAAATCGCGACGGTTGTGGATCGGCTGCCCAAAACCCGTTCCGGCAAGGTGCTGCGCGGCACGATGAAAAAGATCGCGGATCATGAACCTTTTCGCATGCCCGCTACAATTGATGATCCTTCAATTTTAGGTGAGATTGAAGAAGCCATCGAAACTGTTGATCAAAAGATGGGCTGATTTTTCGGGAAGAGATTTCGGCGGTTATGTAAGGGCGGGTTTGAAACCCGCCCTTACACATATTCCGAGAAAATCATGCCACAAATTCCAACATTTCCCCATCAAGTCGGCATGCATTGTTCTTCGACCAGTGTGCAAAATGTGCTGCGGTATGACGGTATTGATTTGAGCGAGGCGATGGTGTTTGGCCTGGGCAGCGGTTTGGGCTTTTTTTATATTTTTGACCTGGCGGCTTCACCGACACATGTATTCAACGGCCGTTCCGCCAACCTCGAAGGCAATTTCTACCAACACATTGGGCAACCACTCAAATGGGAAAAACGCTGGAATCCGCAAACAATGGCAGCTGTTTTGGCAAACGGCCGTCCCATCCTGGCGCAGTCTGACATCTTTTACCTGCCCTATTACCAACCTGCAGTGCATTTTATCGGTCACGGCATTGTCATCACCGGTATTGATCTGGACGCACAAACGGCCGACATCGCCGATATTGCGGATGATGCGCTTTTGACGGTTTCACTTGCCAACCTACAAGCTGCTTTGCAAGATGAACGGCCGCCTTTGTTACGGCCGTATCATTGGACACAAACCCCACACCTGACAACCATCAATATCATCCCAGAAAACCTAATAACTGCAATTCTTGCAACCTGCAGCTATATGCTCACCCCACCATCACCACAGGAGGGTTTACCAGCAATGCAGCAAATGGCATATTCGCTGCCACATTGGCATGAAATGGACGATTAGGCCTGGGCGGCACGTTTTGGTTATCAGGCCATTGAGAAACGGGGCACTGGCGGCGGCGGTTTTCGACATTTGTATGCTGATTTTTTGCATGAAGCCGCCACGTATTTACCTGCACTTATCAATACAAATGCAGCCGTTCGTTTTCACAAATTGGGCATTAAATGGTCTGAGTTTGCGCAGCGTTTGAAGGCGGTTTTTGTTGAACAAAATCCGGGACATTTTGAAGCGGCGGCGCTTGTTTTGGCGGAAATTGTAGAAGAAGAAACGGCCGTATTGCAGACCCTACAAGAATTATTTTAGACCCATAATCTACGGTAGGGGCGGGACAGACGGGAACATGGCTTGCCCTGTAGAAAGGAATCAAATCCCGCCTGTCTCACCCCACCCATAATATGTTTAATTCGTGGCATACTTTTGCTTAGTGATCGTCTAAAAATAACTTCCCGTTTTTGTTTGTAGTAACCGCTTCAGCGGTCTGGACGATTAAAATCGTTACTACAAACTTATCTGCGGATGCTTACTTAACCTTCCTCCTCTTCTTCAGGTAAAACGACATCAACCAATTCCCATTTATCTTCATCTGGAATATAACGCAAGTTATAAATGGTTTGTTCGGCATCACCGGAAACGACCGGATTATAGTTGAAATCAACCCCTTTCATCTGCATTTCGCTGTCCGAAGGAAAGGTGATGCGCCGGATTTTGTCAGTTGTGTTAAGCCCCAAATCAACCAAGGAAAACTCCCGGCGCGGATCGCCTACAAAGTTGCCCACACTGTCCAACAAAATCGAATAAACAACACCCGCTCGTGCACGCCCATAATACAAACGTTTACCGGTTGAGCTGTTGAAAACGCCAATGCCAATTGCATCGATATCTTTTAGCTGACTCTCAATGTCACCTGTTGCTAAGTTTATGCGTGAAATACGGCCGTTTTCTTTATCCGGCGTCGATCCGGCAACGGATGATGAATATAAACTGTTTGTATCACAATCATAAGCAAGGCCCAACACCCCAAAAGGATTGGTCGCGGTGGGCAAGCTCACTGCCAGGACATCAATCAGCAAATCCATTTCGGCCGTATCTGTGTCAATTTTGTACACTTTATTTTGGTCTGCTGGCGGGTTGTTATCTAAACTGACATATGGAACTGCTGCTGTATAAATATTACCCGCTGTGTCATATTCGTATGGCCCTAAAAACCCAGCATCATCCCAACTTTCATGTTGAATAACGCCGCCATCGGGCATATTTGGGTCCCAAATCGCAATCCCCATCACATCGGGGATCGTTGTGCCTAGCAGTGCCGCTGGACTAACGCCCATTTCAGAAACAAAATGTGGTGCAGTTTGACAATGTGTCACGCGGCCAACTGGTCCATCATAGGGAGGTGGTTCTGTTTGTGTTTCTGTGCTATTGCATGCCGCTAAAATGATCATAATGACAGCTGAAAATAAATAGCATACGCCGGGGATAACAAACTTGTTTCGTTCTCTGATGTCAGATTTTTTCATAACATTCCCATTTTTTTTAAGGCTCAACTCAATTAAACGGCACAAACATAGGGCCGGCAGCACATGGCCAAACTTCGGTGGCATATTGCCCATCTTCCACAAAAACATCTGCCCAGCAATATTCTTGCCCGGGCGTGTCATCATTTTTCATTTGGGGTACATACCACATGGTTAAATCTGTATCAAGAATAGGTTGCGGCGGATTATTGATAAAGGTTTCTGGCCCTTGTTGATAATCTGTGCTGCAACATGGTCCCAAGGTAACCATATCGGCATCCCCCTCGTCCGCATTATAGGTGGTGATATAGGTAAAAGCATTGTCACCCGATTCGCCAAATTCGAATTGACCATTGCCCGGCTCCACAAAATATCCACCTCCCGCAGCATCGGTCAGACGAAATTGATAGCCTTCAGGTGTATAAGCAGTGCTTTCATCTTGCAAACGCCAAGCTTCTATTGGCCAGGTTTCCCAATCACGGCCGTTCCATTCAGCAAAGGTATGGCCTGAATCATCAGGGGGTGCAAAATCTATGCGCAAGATTGGCCGATAGGTGCCGTCATTGCCACAACCGCGACCCAAATTGACGGCGCTGACACGGAAACGGCCGTCTTGATAAAAATCATACCACTGCTGATAACGATAATTGCATGGTTTGGGCCATTCTGTATGTGCATAATCTTGCACGATGCGAAAACCAACCGCTTTTCCATTCTCTTCGAGCGGCTCGATTTGTGGGCCACTCCAGGCAGCCACCGCCGCCGAACTAAACATCGGGCAGCCAACTGCATCGCTGTAACCAAAGCCTGCACGCTCCGAATAGCTCACATGCCAATCAGCCAATTTAACGCTGCGCAAGACTGGTTTGCCCGCAAAAGTCACATCCGCGAGGCGCAAACCATCGGAACTTGTGAGCATAAGGGTCATATCCCAGCCATCCTGCGCAAGTGGGGTCGATTTCTGGCAATAATCCTCAAACACTGTATTGCTTTGTAACGTACGCTCTGTAGGAATGACATCCATCTCACCCAACTCTGTCCACTCCACGCCTACTAAACGTTCATCAGTCAAGTCAATTATTGTCCACAACGCACGATCATCAACCAAAAATGTGGGCGCGACACATAAATGACGCGATGTTTCGCAAGCGGTATTGTTCAAAGAGGTTTTGACATTGGGCATAGTGGGATCATCAGGTGCTGGATCAAAACCTAATGCTTCTGCCACTTCTGTTGAACTGGTAGCAATCTCCAGGGCACGTTGGGTCAGATGTGGGGGGATTTCCGGTTGGGATTGGGATTGTCGTGCAACATGAATCAAAATGTTATTTTTGATATCCACCCAGGCGGAAATAGAGGAATTATTGGCATAGTTGTAGGCATCAACGCGATAGCAAGTTGTATCCTTACAAGCGGCACTTTCATCTGTAATATCGCTTTCACGGGTGGGATAAATACTGAACACTTCAGTGCGCAGCGGCTCGGCAGTGGTGAAATCTTGCGCGTAGGTTTGAAATTCAGGGGCGTTGAGGGCGATTTGTTGGGCAAGAATCTGTTGAGTATCAAGGTCATAGGTCAACGGCCGTATATGTGTATCAAATTCTCCTAACTTAGCTGGAGCGATTGTCGGTCCAGGCACATTAAAATCCCCCTCTTTTTGCACGTTACAACTAACTAAAAAAAGTGTAAAGGCACACAATAATATGCCCCACATAAATGTATTTTGCTTAAAACTGTGCATTAAAAATGACTCCACATTCTATCTTTGTCGCAGTATATTCCCCGCAATTATTACGCAATATTTCTAATCTATCTCCAAATCTATTATCCGCTATAATTGGCAACTATGAAAACGATTATTTTAGAAAGTGCCGACTACCAAATTTCGCTCAATAACATCCAAGATCGTAAAAAAAGCGCATATATTGATGCGCAAATTAAAACATTCAACAATGTGCATTCACCACATCATCTGGCCGCACGTCAACCAGAAGCGATCACACCTTTAGAAATTTATATCGAGGACAAACAAGGGAGTTTGTGTGGTGGTTTAATAGCCAGCACATATTGGGGCTGGCTATTTATTGATGATTTCTGGATAATAGATGTGCTGCGCGGGAATGGCTACGGCCGACTGCTCATCGAAAACGCCGAAAAAGAAGCCAAGGAACGCGGCTGCACTGCCGCCTGGCTTAAAACCTTTAGCTTCCAAGCACGCGGCTTTTACAAAAAATGCGGCTATTTTGTTGTTGGTCAATTAGATAATTATCCGCCTGGTGCAACATTCTATTGGATGCGTAAAGATTTATAATTAATAGCAGTTGCACGGAGACTAAATAGAGATACCCGGAGAAAAGAGAGGATTTATTTGCCAAACTGCTTCTAATCTTCACAAATAACCATGTCCATTAAGAGGAACTCCCCATCTCTTTGTGAAACTCCGTGTCTACTCCGCAGTTCTCTGTGTAGTTGTATTAAACAAAAAGGAACTCAACATGAATTTACTCATGATCCGGCATGGACAAAGTTATGTCAACCTGACAGATTGGGAAGGAGGTAACACCGACGAAGGTCTAACCCCCAAAGGGACAAAACAAGCCGCCGCATTGGCCAAGTGGCTGCCCCAAAAATTACCCAAAATCGATATGATGTATTGCAGTTCCATGCAGCGTGCCCGCGAAACGGCCGCGCCACTGGCCAAAGCATACAAAATCACACCACAATATGATGATCGTCTGCGTGAAGTTGGCAACAACAAACTCGACCACACCGCCTGGCCCAGCGACAACTTGCCAGAGTACAGCGATTTTTGGGGCAGCGAACGGCCGTTTTCCTCAATCACACCCGATTATGAAGGCGGCGAAAGTTTGATGCATTTTCGCATTCGCGTGGGTAATTTCATCGAAGAATTGATTGACAAACACCGCGCAGAGACCATTGTTGTAGTGTGTCATGGCGGTGTCATCGAAGTGACTTTTGACCATATCAACAATACCGGTCCCTGGCGGCGTTGTGAGGTCTGGACACACAACACCGGCATCACACGCATTGAGCTTGTCGAGCATCCCACCCGTGAGACCTGGCGCTTACACTATCACAGCCGCATCGAACACTTGCGGTCTTTATAACACCGAGTTGTTAGTACTGGAGACAACGATTACAAATACTATCTATGTGGTCTTGAAGTTAGTCGGTGAAGACCAACCATGTAATTGCTGCCACGGATTTATTCACTAGACACCAAGTACAATACCGTTGTTGATACAAGTCAGCATAAAATACACAAAAACGGCCGTATTCAGGTATACTAATCAACTACAAGACTAACTTCAGGAGAAAACGCGCATGTCATCCAAAAATGAGCCGCTTGCCAATGTAGATGCTGCCTGGTTGAGCATGGATGATCCCACCAATTTAATGATGATTACGGGGGTCATGACATTCAAAAATTTGTTAAACATGGATCATTTAATGGCCATCATCAACCATCGCTGGCTCAAATTTGAGCGCTTCAAACAACGTGTCTCCCACCCACGCTTGCCCGGTGGCACACCCTATTGGGAAGTAGACCCTAATTTTGATCTACGTGCTCACATTCGCCGTGTGGCTCTGCCAGAACCAGGTGACCAAAACGCTCTGCAAGAACTTGTCAGCGACTTGATGTCAACCCCACTTGATCCCTCTAAACCACTTTGGCAAATGCATATTGTCGAGAATTTCGAGGGCGGCAGTGCTATCATCAACCGCATCCATCACTGCATAGCCGATGGCATGGCGCTGATGTATGTGTTGTTCTCGTTGACTGATATGACCCCTGATGCACCCTGGCCAGAAGAAGCAACAACAGTGATAAAAAAACAAAAACGAGAAAGCAGCAATGCTGGCGGCGGTCCGATCGGGTCGTTGTTCAAACAAGGGGTATCCATCGCACGTACAACCCGCAGTGTGACGGGCAAACTGGTGCAAGAAAGTTGGACAACCGTCAACCATCCCAGCCGCGCCACCGGATTTGCACAGACTGGAGCAGAATATAGCAAAGCGGCGGCTCGCTTGGCACTCTATTCAGTGGATCCAGCCACACCATTCAAAGGCAAGTTGGGAGTATCTAAAAAGGGTGCCTGGTCACGGCCGTTGCCACTCAAAGATGTCAAGCGCATTAAAGCCGCCACCTCCACGACTGTCAATGATGTGTTAGTCGCCGCCATGTCTGGCGCTGTGCGTCGCTATATGCTGGAAAAAGGAGTCGATCCGGTCGACTTCCGCGCAGTCATACCAGTCAATATGCGCAAACCAGAAGAGATGGAACAGATGGGAAATAAATTTGGCCTCGTCTTCCTCTCGCTGCCAATCAGCTTTGCAGATCCCATTGAACGTCTGGCAGAAGTCAACAAACGTATGACCGCACTGAAGAATTCAGCCGAAGCGGGCGTGGCTTTGGGTATTCTAAACGCTATGGGGCTGTCGCCAAGTGAAATCCAATCCATTATCTTAAAAACTTTCGCCATGAAAGCAACCACGGTTTTAACAAATGTGCCTGGCCCGCCAGTGCCACTTTTTCTTGCCGGCAGCGAAATCGAAGACATTATGTTTTGGGTTCCACAATCTGGTCGCCTGGGCATGGGGATCAGCATATTTAGCTACGCAGGCAAAGTATATATGGGGGTTGCAACCGATAACGGTCTCGTGTCAGACCCAGACCGTATCGTCGATCACTTTTATACAGAATTTGATTTGTTATTGATTCGTTTAAATTTAAGAGAGCCAGCGACTACAAAAACAGATCGAGTAGTGAACAAGTCCACTCAAGTTGACGATTTGACAGTGATAAATGGTATCGGTCCAAAAGTTGCCGATATTCTCTACAAAGAAGGGATTACGAATTATGATCAGCTAGCCGAGTTTGAGGTCACAGCGCTGGAAGCGTTGTTGGCTACGGCTGGTGATCAGTACCAGCGGATGGATGCGACAAGTTGGCCGGTGCAAGCCCGCTATTTGGCATCAATCAGAAATTAGTCACAAAAAAAGCGTATTGCGCAGCACCTAAAATCTACGCAATACGCAATACAAAAACAATTCAATTAGGAACTTTTTCTCCAATCAAGCCATAAAATACGGCATCTCACCAGAGAAATTCAGGTGACGCAATTTACGCAGCGCTCCTTTTTCTACTTGACGTATACGTTCACGGGACAACGAAAACAGCTTGCCGACTTCCTTCAGTGTATGCGGTTCGCTGCCTTGCAAACCATAACGTAAACGCAGTACCGAGGCTTCGCGTGGGGTCAACGTTTCTAAAATCGATCCAATTTGTTCGCGGAACATTTTGTTAGCCACGATCTCAGATGGGCGATCCGCTTCAACATCTTCAATAAAGTCCCCTAATTCAGAATCTTTTTCATCGCCAGCAGGTTGCTCAAGCGCAAGCAGCGGCCGTGTTATTTGCTGCAGCCATTGTATCCGGTGCGGTGTTAAACCAGTTTCTTCAGCAATTTCTTCTGTTGTTGGTGCGCGACCTTCACTTTGCTCCCAATCACGGGTGACACGATATAGTTTACGCACATTTGTTGCCTGGTGGGCGGGAATGCGGATCATGCGGCCATGGTTAACCAATGCACGCGTAATCCCTTGTCGGATCCACCAGGTGGCATAGGTGCTAAAGCGATTGCCCATGCGATAATCATATTTGTTTACGGCCGTTAACAGACCAATATTGCCCTCTTGAATTAAATCCAAGAAATCTAAGCCTTGCCCATAATATTTTTTAGCGATGCTGATCACAAGGCGCGTATTCGCTTGCACAAGATGTGAACGCGCTGCATCCGCTTCTTCAACCGCTAACATTGCTGCATCACGCTCATCCAAAGTTAAGTCCGGGCTTTCCAGGCGTTTCAAAGCTGCTGCGCCGGTTTCGATAATCTTTGACAAATGAACTTCTTCGGCGGCAGTAAGCAGCGGATAGCGGTTCATGTCCAACATATATCGACCAACCGTATCATTAACAGACACATTTTTATCAGCCTCAGAACCGAAACCGTTTTCATTGTCCACCACTATATCAGCACCCAATAAATCTTGGTCTTCAAACTCTAATTCACTACCATCGTTCAATTCAACCATTGGGCTCATATTACTCTCCTATCTAGCGTCAACTTGTGCTCAAAATCATTTCTTTAACAAAATATTCGTTTTTTAACCTGTTATGCAACAAGTATAGCGTGTTGCAAATGTATTGTCAATGTATTATAGAGATATATCTAGACATATATTGGTTATATCTATTTTCTTTATATTTTTCTTTTTTATTATATATTATCTCTAATTTCAGGCAAAAATTGTAATATTCATTACATAAATCCATTGATTTCAGGTGAACATTAACGATCATTTTCGAGGGTTATTCACAAAAAATACTATTGCTGCAATGACATCTAGTCATTACAATACACTATGCAAAAATTTAGTTGGAATGAAAAATATGGATCCATCAAACCCTTTTGATGCCGACACCTGGGCGCTATTGCCATCCCTGCTTGATCATTTGCCCAATCCAATTCGTCTCCATATGTGGGGTGATCCCGCTATCACTTTAGCAGAGAGGGAGGGACAGCGCGTCGGAACAATTTTGGCGCAGCATTTTGACCAAATTGAATTTGCTGTTTATCCTCGCCGGATCAATTATTCATTTTATCCAGTTTTTGGCGTATTGGGTGCAGCTCAAGAAGGTGAAGGGGGTGAATTTGTGGACTATGGCTTGCGCATTATTGGCTTGCCGGCCGGTTTTCAAATGACTTCATTAATCAGTGCATTGCAAGCAGTTTCATTCCAGGGCGTCACAATAGAGCCAAAGACCCGTGTGCAATTGATGGGGCTAAAAGAGGATGTGACGCTGGAAATTTTAACCTCGGCTGAGGATGAAGGCGGTACGTTGTTGGCAAAAACCGGCTTTGGCCTTGCGGTAGCCAGTCCATATATTCGCAGTTATTTAATTATGGCCGATCTGTTCCCAGAGACAGCGATGCGTTATTCTGCGCGCTATTTGCCACATATCGTGGTCAACGGCCGTTACCACATCGACGATATTGTGGAAGAAGAAGATTTACTCAAACATATTGCCAAAGCACTTAAGTCATGAAGGTGGCAGCTTTTTCTCTTTTTCTGCATCACGTAACCGCGCATCAGGTGTTGGTGAGCCGGTAAGATATGCTTCCATCCGTCTGCCCCAACGGCGGACTTTGGAACGGCCGCGTGCAACAATATAACGCGTCCGTTTCCACTCACGATCCAGGCGGGTCACTTCAGGAGGGGTAACATCCCACTTCACCACTGACGCAGCCCAGGTTAAACCACCGCCAAAGCCAATAAAAACCACATTGTCGTCGGGACGTAAACGGCCGTCTTCGATTGCATCACACAACGCCATCGGGATCGATGCGGCAGACGTGTTACCTGCACGCTCGACATTTAGGTAAAACTTTTCCATGGGCACTTTTAACTTTTTAGCCACATGCTGAATAATGCGTACATTGGCTTGATGCGGCACAAACAAAGCCACATCATCAATATTCAAGTCCGCTTTTTTGAGTACATTGAGAATCGACTGATACAATACTCTGGTTGCAAAACGAAATACTTGACGGCCGTCCATGGCAATCGTATTGTGTTTATGCCCATTGCCCAAATATTCTGGCCCAAGTGCGGGTACAGGATTATGATAAACGGCAGGCAAGCGCAATAAATCCCCGCCCGAACCATCCGAACGCAATTCAGATGCCATCACACCACCGGGAATAGAAGAGCCACGCAGCACAACCGCGCCTGCCCCGTCACCAAATAAAATACAGGTTCCCCTATCTTCCCAATCCAATACACGCGACATAGTTTCTGAGCCGATCACAACCGCATTACGAATTGATCCCGTAGCAATCGCCTGCGCAGCCATGTTAAGTGCATAAACAAAACCTGAACAAGCAGCGCTCAAATCGAAGGCACCAGCGCGAGCTGCACCCAGATAATCCTGCACGCGACTAGCAGTTGATGGAAATATATATTCTGGTGTAGAGGTAGCAACGATAATCATGTCTAACTGCGAGGGATGCAAACCAGCAACTACTAGAGCACGTGCAGCGGCTTCAAATGCCAATGTTGCGGTCGTCTCACCTTCACCAGCGATGCGGCGTTCACGTATGCCGGTCCGTGCAAAAATCCAATCGTCTGACGTATCGACAATGTTAGCAATGTCGTCGTTGGTTAATATTTTGTCGGGCCAAAAACTGCCCCACCCTACAATATGTGCATATTTCATATTTAATTCCGCATCCATCCTGCTGCAACCATGCTCCAATAATACGCGTACAGGGATTGAACATCCAGCAAATATATTGATTGTTATAAGCAAGGGACGCCCATATGGCGTCCCGTGTTTGAAAACACAAACAAATAGATTAGGTTGCGTTATTATGGGTGATTGATAATGTTTATTGTTAGTGCCAATTAGGACTTCAGCTTTTCGACCGACTGAATGCTATCTGAGCTTTGTTGCATAGCAAACCAGCTTATTGGAAAATAGTAACAACTTTACTTTCTCGTAAATTGGT
>JAGRDI010000331.1 GCA_020432765.1 Anaerolineales bacterium
CGCATTGACTGGGTTTTCCACACGCCCGATATGCAGGCGCTGGAAGCAGAAGTTATCGAAAGCCAGGCCTCTGACCATTTCCCGGTTGTGGTGACGATTGAGCGGTAATTCCTTTTCCTAGCTATGGAATGTGAGCGAAGAACGTTGCAAATAGCTATTCAGATATCTTCGATCTTTTGTGTCGAATTTGCCACCAAGACAAACATCCAGCCGCAATTACAATGAATATTAGTATAAAAGTGATACCTGTTAAAAAGGTGTATTCAAAGGAATTCTCCATTATTTGTTGATAGGACAAGACTTGGCTCTTTTCAAACAAAGGGAATTTTAGATATTTTTGGCCAATTATAACAAACCATGAAAACAAAGCCTCACCGATGTTAGTTTCTGCACCGAAGTCAATCCACATGGACGGTAATGCGACGCACAGTGTCAAAATGGCCAAAAGCCCACCTACACATCCAACGACCTTTGCGTTGTTCTCAGATGTCTGCTGCATTTGTTGTTGTTCCACATAGTTCAAGTACGTATTCAGGGCAGCGATATTCTCCTCAGAATTTTTTATGGCCTGCGCTAAATTACTGGTTTCTACCAAATGTTGATATTTGCGTACTGCATAATCAGCCCCAGCCATAAACATCGGTGTCGTTGCGTCGCGTAAATGGGCTAATAAGCGGGTTGTTAGCGCCACAGCATCTACCAACTCCTCGAATTCTTTATCAGGTAAACCAATACCAAATTTTTCTCGGTAGCCTGCTAACCTGTCCAACCAATCTGTGGTGTGCCAGGCAATCCATTGTGCGCTCCAGCGCAATTCAATCACATAGGTCAGCCCAATGCTTAAGCAGTACCAATAGTCAGCGTAAGCTACTGTACGCTGTGGAAAATAAATGTCTTCGATGTCGCGGTGTTCCCACTGTTCACAAACCCGGCACCAATCATCAAGAGATGATTCACCTGCGTTATCGTGCTTGGTGGCGTTGGTTGTTTTTGTGGCACTTGGCCTTGCAAATCTGCCATCATCCAACAACTTACGCTGGGTCTGAAAAACGAATAAAGCGTTGTCTAATGTTGTGCCAGCATATTCATTACGCCAGCTAGATAAATCGCTTTCCAGGAAATCTTTGATTTCATGTAAAGTTAGTGGAGGGAAATCACCTGTTCGCTCTTCCGGATTATCTTTATTAACGCGACCTATCATGACACCTTCTAAAAGGGTGCTGAGTTCGCGTGCGTAATTGAATGCAGATTGTAATTTTCCGATATTTTGATCTGAATCCGGCGCATCTCTTATGATTTGATTTTGGTGTAATAAATCATCCAAGTCTTCCATGTTGATAATGCGGCGTTCGCGCAACGGCCGTAACCCCTGGAATCGGCAGTTACAAACTTTTTGCAGCATATAAATCACATAGCGATCACGTAAGGGGTAAATGTCCTGTGGTGTGGGCAAATCTTTTGGGTTCATCTGATGCCATTGCACATCCAGTTGAGGAACGCTGCCGTCTTGCGCACAAATTTGTTCGAAGAAAACGATCACAGCAATTAAGGCTAACTCCCACTGAACGGATAGTTCTGCAATTTGGCTGCCTTCTAATTCCTTTTCCAGACCCAACAGCTCGCGCATAATTTGCATGAGTGGCAGGGGATCATTTATTTCGCGTTCCAGTGTAATATGGATAGCGCCATCACGGGTTAGCTGTAAACGAACCTGCTGCCAGCGTCGCCACTCTTCTTGCAATACTTCACCCGCTCGCTTACGATTTTCAGCATTCATGCCGTTATCTAAACGGTTCAATAATCTTTCACATACAGCCTGTAAGCGCGTTTCAAAATCCCTGGTTTGTGCCGAATAAATTGGCATAAATGACTTCTTGATCGTGTTCGTGCGGAATATATTCAAATCGCTGCCAATATTGATCAGTCGTTTTTGTTCTTTCCATAATTCGAACGGGCCAGTTGGTTTTAGGACTTCTGGCAGAGTACATAAAGCATCTACCCAGTCAGTAGTACCCCGTTTGCGATTAAAATTTCCTTTGCGCAAGAAAAATTCCAGGTCTAAAAATAAATTGACGTAAATTTTTCCTTGGGCACTGAGTTCGCTTTGTTGATACCAGCTTGGGCGTTTAATCCATTGCAATAGGTGACGTTCACCAGCCGGGTGTTGGCTCCAAAACGTGCGTACAAATTCATTGCGCCAGGTAGGCACTTCTGTGCCACGCCAGCCGAGAATGCCCATTGCCAGCAGCATACGCTCACCACGGTCATCAGTAGAAGATGGCAGTTCGCCGCGCAATAAACCATGAATGAGTTGGGCGGGATTGAGACCATGTACATTTAGATTAGCCAATTCATCAATCTCGCGCACGGCCGTTCGCAGCGGCTCAACCTGTGCATAATTATCTTGACAAATATCTTTTGCCTCTTGAATAGAAAAGTCTAGGCGCTCTTTTCTGCCTGTGGCCAAAGTGTCGAGGAACTTATTGATCAAGGCAGGGTAACCGCGTGTCCAAACCCAAAGTTCTTCCAGGTCTGTTGCTGTTAGATTGCCCGGTCCTTGATAAAAATCACGCGCATGTATGTTCGTTTCGGCCTCATTTAGGTCAAGCAATTGCAGTGAGAGCGAGACACCTTCTAGCGGAGAATAGACATGCCTGGTTGTACGCAGCATTTCAAGATCACTTTCGGCCATTAAAACAAAGGAAAAATATTGTTTATGGGTGTCAAAAAGGGCACGCAGTTGGTTAGCCAGGTTAACAGCGACGCGCGGATGGACGTCATCGAAATCGTCTAGTAATAAAATCATGCGCTCGATGCCGTTTTGGGCTACGGTTTGTAAGTGATCACCAACAAGTTCAAGAACGGCCGTTGTGGTCAAATCCGGATCCCAATGATGCGTAATCGTTTGTGGCGAATCTTGCGCAAGTGCCAGTGATGCTATAATTTGATGGGCAAGATCCCGCCAAACCAACTCTGGATTAGATTGTCCGGCATGTAGAGACATGTTATAAGGGCCGAGGGGTAGACGGCCGTTGCTGGCGTGCAGTTGATCAGTCCAAAATTTCAACAAGGTCGTTGAGCCACTGCCTGGTCCCCCATAAATAATGTGACCTTTAGATTCGGCTTGTATGAATGTTTGCAGGCAATCTGTTGCGCTTATAGTTATTTCATCAGAAGGTGCATCAGGAAAAGGAGCGAGTCGTCGTTCTGCAGTATTTATTGTCATTATTTACCTAACATCTCAACTAAGCGCATCAATTCGTACAGTAGATCAAGTGTGCCTTGTTGTTGATGATAAAATAACACGTCGGGTAAAATATCATTTGGAAACATATATGCCGAATGTTGATTAGAAACTGGAGCCAAAGCGAGTGTCATCGTCATGGCACGCAAGAAGTGATCGATTTCAGCTTCAGTTGGCTGCCATGCGCCCAAATCGAGTTTGAAATCCCGCAAATAGGTCAGCGCATCAACGGCCGTAAAAGGCGAATTAACGGCCGTGTGTATTGCTTGCGAATAAGCTGGATCAAATTTGTGCTGGTAACGTGTCAAAATCGTCGTCAACAGAATAATGCGTGCTTTAATCATTTGATGGGTACGTCCTGCATGGATTTTACTTGACTGCATTGCTGTTAACAGAGGATCAACATCCAGGTCATCCCATAGCTCACGCTTTAGTTGCATTCTTAAATTGCCTTGTAACACGGCCTGCACATCTGAAGGCGCAATTTGATCTTGTTGGCGGCGGTCAACCCGACTTAACAAATCATCGCACACCAACTGCACGTAGTAAGGAATACCATAAGTTCCCTGGGTAATCATACTGATGATTTCATCTTCATCCGTAATCTTTAAACTAAAATCTTTTAACATACGTACCAAACGCGCCACATCTCCTTGGCCAACGCCTACCAGGTTATGAAAACGGCAGAAATTATAAAATGCAGAGCCATGACGCAGCCGGTTCAAATAAATATGCCGGAAGCCGGTCATAACAAAGGTACATATGCGTGGCGTTGATTGTGCCAATTGGTTGCGGAAAAACTGGAATAATTGTTCATGATTGTTACGCAAATCATGTAGATATAAATCATCAATCTCATCCATCAAGATGATAACAGGATGATCATAATGTTGTTTTAAAGCCTGAAATATGGCATACAAAGCAGCATGATCTTGATCGGGTTTATCTGGCACTTTTTGGGCAAGATCGTTATGTTCAATTTCTATTAACTTTCGTTTCACTTGTCTATAAAAATCGCTTGCACGGCTTTTTTCTTGAAGTTGAATGAACAACACCGGTAATTTTTCTGCATCTGGACGGGTGATTAAACGATGATGGATCTGTTTTAAGAGGGAAGTTTTACCAATACGTCGGCTGCCTAAGATGGCATGATCTTGGGTAGTTAAGCTGCTTAATACTGTGCTGATCTCGCTGCCACGACCAACAAATAAGGGCGAGCCGGCGGCCAAGCTGCCCGCCAAACGATAAGGCGTAAACGAATGGCGGCCCACAATTTTGAAGGCATGATTGATTAGCTGTTGTTGTGGATTCGGTGTTAAGGCCATTTGTGTCAATTGGGGTACATCTAGAAAAACGAAGTGGGGTCCATCATCTCGATTGCTGGTAGTTTTTAGCAGACGTTCGCCATGACTAAGTACGATGATGATGACAACTGTACGATTGATGGTTTCAATCGATTGAACACCCAAGCGCACCTTAACCCAATCACGCAGTTCATACAAATCGCGTGAAAGAATACGGCCGTCTTTCAACACAGCAAGCAAGACTTTTTCTTGTAAGGCGCCAAACTTGCCCGAAATCTGTACCATTGTCCATGGTAAAAATTGTTGTTCAAAAGAATCCAGTTTTAGTTCGCCATTAATTTGGCTAACTTTTAGCAGGTGGCTCAACGCATTAAACATTTCTCTGACAGGCGCATGATCAGATTCAGTTAAAATGTCTTTTTGTTTTAAAATCTTATTGGTGCGTGCTAATGCCTCAAGGCTGCCCCATAATCTTTCCGCCTCCAAACTGTCTTTGCCGGCAATACCATACAAGTTAAAAAAAAGTGGTTTGGTTATACGTGAAAGGTTTTTGTCGATTTCTGGAAGCACATCAACAGGAATATCTTTGTATGCGAGGGTCGGCTCACGTGTTGGGAAGAGCCAAACATCTTTTTGTAGTTTGCCTGCTAAGCGGCGTTGGTCGAGACCTAGTTTACGTGGGAACCAACTGTCTAGGGCGCTTTGAGCCGCCGCACGCATATGGTTCCAAATGTCAACACGTTTAATCCATTCCACTTGTAAGGGTATTGCTAGTTCATAAAACTGGTTCAGATGTTTTGTGTTTTTGATGTGTAACAAATTGTTGTCAACCATTCGTTGTAACAGATTATCTGTATTGCCAGCTCTGAATAATTGCATAAACAATTTACCCGATTCACCCCATTCTTCTGGCAAAGGTCTGCTGGGATCAAATCCTTGAATCCAGGCATCTCCATTTTGATAATGAGCATTTGAGCCAATTGAGGTTACTTCACGCTTGGTGAGCTGCGTTCCAGCAGCAAAGGTGGGAGTTGGCACGGGACGGCCGTCTGGCCGACGGGCATAATAATCGCGACTCAAAACAAGTCCTTCAGTCACGAAATTACGCCGTTCGAGTGGGATTTCACAATGTGCGGCTAAGACCAAAGTGATACGTTCAAAAAAACTTTGCCAGGCCCAGGCCAAGGAAAAAAAGTTATTATGGTCGGCTTGTCTCAATAAATATTCTTGCAATGGTAAGAATTGAAGTGGCGGTGCCTGATTTAAATCTTCTAGGGCGGGTAGCATCACAAATTCGAAAAAAGTTAAATATCCCCGGCTAACATCCACTAATTTTGCAAATGTTATCACAGGTTGATCTGGAAAACGCCGTAACAAACCGTGTAAGTCTCGCTCCACCAATACTTTTTCGACAGTTTTTGTCATCTCAGCATGAATTTGTTTGTTTTCAATATCGATATGATTGGCGTTTAAAAAAGTAAACTGATTTGTCATGGACGGCCAATGTGTGCGCATGATTTCACTGCTAAGATATTGGCCGATAAAAACAGGTCGGATATCAGCATCTACCAAAGTTTTAACAAGAAACGGAAAGATTGTGTTCAGTGGGTGCAAATCATGATTGTGACGGCCAATGCCGGCTAGCAAACGATCCCAATGATTAAAGATAATCATTTTTGGATTTTTCTTTAAAGGGTCTGCTAAAATCACTTTGAAATCTGTGCGCGGCGACAATGAAGCATGCCAGGAGGTGTAGTCGACAAATTGCGGCCAAATTTGTTGAGTGAGCCATTGCAGCAAAGAACCTTCTTCGGTATGTAAATCGTTTCTACGCAAGATGAATATTTGATCTAACCAGGCACGCCAATCAACGACAGGGGATTGTGGGGAATTTGTATTGTTGCGCTGCAACGCATGAATGATACTGCTGCGGACAAATGGGGTGGCAGAAATAAATATTGGCTTTGTCTGTGACTGACGCAGTTCGTCCGTCAACTCGCGGGCAAAGGTTTGCCAGGCATGTGGAAGGGAACGTTCATAGTCCAGGTTTGTGTGGTTTGAAACCTGGATATTAATTGGGCTAGTTAATGTTTGACGCCGTGTTCCACCATTTTGAATAAAGTGAGTAGGTACATGCAATGTGCCCACAATTATTTTGTTTTGCCGTAGACTGGCAACTTTTTCTCTTTGCCATGTAGGTATCACTATTCGGAAGCGTAATAACCGTTTTTGTTGGGCTGATAAGGTCAAGTTTTTGGGTACGGCAAGTTCTGTATGGCATGCTAAGTTAAGCGTACCAATTTTTAATTCAACTTGCTCCAAACGAATGTCAAGCTCATAAATCGGACTCCCTTCACTAGGGTTCCAAACATAGGCTTCGATATAGAATTCATCATAACGTTTGATAGCATTGAGTATTTTTAGTTCTGGTTCTGCTGGGCGATTTAGTTGATCTTGGTGATTGCCAAGTACACTCCCTTCAACATACCAGGCACTCATCATACCAACTAGAGCGGTTGATAACGGTGAAAAAGTGGTTATTTGTGCTTTTCCATTGCCAGTCTTACTGCTGAGGATGAGATTGCTTAGTTCCTCTAAATCATAACGCAAGCGCCCGATAGTAACGGCTGTTAATCTTTGATCACGAAACGTAGCAATATCATCACGCATATGTTTTAGATAGTCATTAAATCTACCGATGATAGCTTCCAAATAAGGGCGTGCAGCTAATTCTTCCAGGCGACGTAAACTGACTTCCATCCGGTGACTGATGAAATCAGCCCATGCTCTGAAACTGGACAGATTCGCACCTTTGCCCATGATTTCGAACATCTCATTCAAATCGGCGGCAAGTAAAGTGTCTTTTTCATTTTTACCAATGAACTGTTCGCCAATGATATGTGCGTTTAGATGTGCCAGTGCGGATCGTGCGGCCGTTACATTATGCGACGCCTGCAGCTCAACCAAAGCTTCGATGGCCTCAGCCAACTTTTGATTTTCTAGAAAAGGTGGTATTGCACGACCAAGAAAGTTTAAAATGCGTGGTGCTAAATCATTTAGCTGTAACAGTGTGAGATGTACTATATGCCATAATTCTGCGTCACTGTGACTGAGATCGCGCAATAAAGCGGCCGTTGCCTCATAAACCCATATATTTTCATCGCTATCACTGGCTACAACGGTGCGCAATATTTGCCATACACTATCATCCAAAGCTGCAATCGACTGTTTTGGCATGAGCGCACGCAAAGCATATAAAACTGCACGCTGCACATCAGCATGAGGATGCCTGGCTCCAATGTTTAGCAGCGGGCTCCATGTTTGTAAAGTCGCCGATTGCAAATTGTTTGGCAGCATCAACGCACGCATGGTGGCGATGCCAGCCTCGCGATACGTATCTCGGCCGGCAAATAGAATCGTTAGCCGTTCGATGACACGCTCAATGACTTTTGTATGACTGCTTGTGGCCAGATAGACCAAAGCGCGTGCGTAGGCGCGGTGCATTAATGCATCGGTGCTTTCAAAGCGTATGGCTAACAGTGCATCCAGTGCTTGTGTGTTACCTTCTGCGGCACGCATAGCACAATAATGATATGCATAGGCTTGTAGATAAATAAGATTGGATGGTGGCAATTTTAACCAATCTAAAGAGAGTTTGAGTGAGGTGGTATGCTGGCGCTCTGCTAACAGCTCAAGGCATGTTTGTGCCCATTGCCACGTTTTTTCTTCAGTTATGCCTCTAGGAGGATTAACAGCAACTACCTGGATAGTGTGTCCCAGGTCTCCAATTAAAAGCTGCGGATTTTTCTCGGCCATATGTACCGCAGCAACGTGGGTAACGGCCGCTTGTGCAGGAATAACCCACTGGATTTCACCATGTGCACCTAAAACCATGACCAAATGTCGGTTTACATCTTTTTCTTGTGGGCGTTCACCACCAACGATAATTTCTTCAAATCCATCACCATCGATATCACAGACAGTTAAACTGCGTGCGGCACGCCCCATACGATAACGCCAAAGTCTGACACCATTAGCTGAAAGTAAATAGAGAGAGCCATTTGCACAAGCAACAGCAATTGCCTTTTGCTGACTGTCTGGGTGGTTGATTGTGCGAATATCAATTACCGGACTGTCAAGTTGGATGGCGGGGAAACGTGCTGAACCATCGAGGTTGAGCAGATGTAAAATGCCTTGAGTGCCAGAGCTGCCACCGCCCGCCAGAATGACTGGTGGTTCAGCATCAGCCAATGATACGACATGCACTGTGGCTAGCCAGGCAGCATCAACTGGTGGTAAAAGTTCCTTTTGCCAGCCAGCCGCTTGCCCACAATAAAAGCGCATGAGTTGTCCGTGACGACAGCTGATAATGAGTTGTGCTGGTGATTCCGCTTGTGCTGGATACAAGGCCATGCCCCATACATCAGCATCTACTTGGTGGATATGTGTCAGCTCTAGCAAGCAGTCTTCAGGATTGGCTGGTCCAACATAGATGCTGCCATCTGCGGTAACTAATGCGAGTGAATTAACGGCCGAATCTACTAACGGTCCAATCGCGACTGTACGCGGGATGGCACCTTCTGGCAATTTGCGCGAGCGAATTGTTTTTCTGGTTTCAATGTTCAATAAATAGAGCATGCCACGGCGATCAGCCAGTAGAAAGCAAGCAGAATTAGGAATCGCGGTCAGCGTACGAATGGATGCGATGTTGCCGAAGGTCCAATTTATCTGCCGCCGTTGGACAATGACTTTGGCGTAAATATTGAGAGCCTCTTCTAGACGGCGGCTGTTTGATGTATCTTTTTGGCCTTGTTCAAAACTCTGCTTTGCTTTGGCTAAATCGCCATCACGGCGTGAGGCACTTAATTCTTTGTAATCTGGATTGCTTGTGATTTGGCTGCCTTGTAAGGCCGACAAACGACCCGTATACAGATCGATACGCCGTTGTGTTTGGATTGTGCTGCGCGAATAATGTTTATTTGCCAGACGCAATCCATTTTCGACTAGGCGTTGATCCGGTTTTGGTTCATCTAAAACGGCTGATTCGGCTGCCTGGATGATTGCAGCTGCTTGTTCTTGCGATAGCATAGTGGGATCAACATCATTTAGACGTTTAAGTCTTGCGTAGGCCCAGCGTGGCTGAGATGGATAAAATTGAATGAGCTGCCTGACGGCAATCGCAATTTCTTCACCTTGTAACCACGTGTCGATCAATAGATTCCGCTCATCTTGGGGCAGCAGCTTTAAAGCGGCATGGAGGGTTGGTTGTTGTTTCGCGGCGGTGTACAAAGACAAGTTTAACGGGCGAGAAAGATATAGACATTTGTCTTCGGAAGCAATCCATAATAAATTCTCTGCTGGTATTGGCACTAACGCAGTGATGACATGTGGAACGCTGATTTTATTGATAATCGTACCATTTGTGTCAGCTACAAGTAGTTTGCGTTCATCTGTGGCGATTAACAAACGCCAGTTTGTGCCATATTGCCACAATGCCAGAGCTGTGAGACGGCCGTCTACTGACAAGCCTGATGTTGGCCAATTCGTTTCAGGTTCAAAACCCTTATTTGTCCAGCGTAAACATAGGATTTTTTCCTGACTGTCGCCTAACCAAACCTGTTCTGCTGTGTGTGTGATGACAAAAGGACGGTAGGTAAGCGGCCAGGTATGTACACGACCAAAAGCTGAAATGCCGCGTAGCTGGAAAGTGTGATCGGTTGAATAGGTAACGGCCGTTACTTCTGCCAAACCCTCCTGAGAAAATCCCCCAAAATGGGCGCTGGTCGTTATTTGATTTTGGGTACGCCGCCGCCTGTCAGCACGCGCTATTAAAGCTCCATCACTGCGCAAATTAATTTCGTACACTTGATTTGGGGCATGAAGTTCACGGTTTTCGGTGATAATAAAGGCAAGTTCGATTTGGTGACGCGGTTCAAATTGAACTTCGATACCGATAACAAGGCCAGCTTCTGTCGGCAAGTTACCCTTTGCCAATAATGTTTTGCCATCAAGCGTATAACAACGCAGCTTCCCTTCCTGGGTTACGCTGAGGATTTCTTCCTTTTCATCATCGTTAATGTCGACTAACGCAACTGCTTGCACAGGTTTGCTAAAATCATGAATTTTATGCAAGGGCAGCAAGTTGATACCTTCTAGTTGTTTTAAACCCTCAATTAATTCAGCAAGCTGTGGGAACGTCTTACTGCTTAGGGGTGCATCTTCAAGCGGTAAGGAATCCCAAATTTGTAAGATTTGGCGATGCCTTTGCTCCAAGTTACCGCTAGGAGATTCTGCAGGTTGTGAATCTTGTATTTCCATTTGATATGGCCGTATTTAACATATGAATCGCGTAAAGCGCCTAGTTTTGATGGTCAATTCCATTTGGCAAGGCACATTTATTATTGTATGGAAATTCAAGGGGAAATCAATAGCTGTTCAAAACCGGCAGGATCGAGAAACTTGGCCTATCAAATATCTGGCAGCAAGAAAGGTATGCGTGGTAGATGTTTGGGGTTAGGTAAAACGCACAAAGTTTTCCAAGTTAAACTAAATGACTGTGTGCGCCGAAGCGGGACATGACCACGAGCAACCGGCAAAAGAAGTTTGATAACTACTAGAAACGGCCGTTTAAATACTCCAACAAATATTGACCCGTATATGATCTATCCACCCGCGCCACCTGCTCGGGTGTGCCTTTCGCAATAATCTCACCACCACGGTCGCCCCCTTCTGGCCCCATGTCGATGATATGGTCAGCTACCTTAATGATATCCAAATTATGTTCGATGATGACGACCGTGTTGCCTTTATCAACCAGTCGGTTTAGCGCCTGGATCAACCGGGCGACATCATGCGAATGTAAACCCACTGACGGCTCATCCAAAATATAGATAGTGCGCCCCGTGGCGATCTTTGACAACTCACGGCTGAGCTTTACACGCTGCGCCTCACCGCCACTAAGCGTGGGGGCTGGCTGTCCCAAATGGATATACCCCAAGCCAACATCCGCCATTGTCAACAATTTGCGGTTGATCTTAGGGATATTAGCGAAAAATTCCAAGCCCTCATCAATCGTCAAATCAAGCACTTCCGCAATATTGAGCCCTTTGTACGTGACTTGCAGCGTTTCGCGATTGTAACGTGAGCCGTGACAAATATCGCAAGGCACGTAAATATCGGGTAGAAATTGCATCTCAATGCGGTTTTGACCCTGTCCTTGACACGCTTCACAGCGGCCACCCTTCACATTAAAGCTGAAGCGCCCCGGTTTGTATCCGCGCACCTTGCTCTCTGGCATGCCTGCGAAAAGGTCACGAATTGGGTTGAAAAGATTGGTGTAAGTGGCCGGATTCGAGCGTGGCGTACGGCCGATTGGACTTTGGTCAATTTCAATAACCTTGTCTAAATGTTCCAAACCGGTGACGCTGCTGTGTTTGCCCGGCAGCGGTTTGGAGCGGTAAAAATGTTGGTTGAGCTTTTTGCTTAGGATTTCGATCAAAAACGAGCTTTTGCCACTACCACTTACGCCGGTGATACATACAAATTTGCCCAAGGGGATTTCAATATCCAGGTTTTTGAGGTTGTTTTCGTTTGCACCGACGATGGTTAATGTCTCACCTGTGCCCTTGCGTCTTTTCTTTGGTATGGGAATGCGCATACGACCGCTTAGATAGTTGCCAGTCAACGATTTTTTGTTTTTAGTAATGGTTTCAGGTGTGCCTTCTGCGACCAATTCGCCGCCATGTTTACCTGCGCCGGGGCCTAAATCGATGACCCAATCGGCTGAGCGCATCGTGTCTTCATCGTGTTCGACAACCAGCACAGTATTGCCCAAGTCACGCATGCCTTGCAGCGTTTTGATGAGACGGCCGTTATCTCGTTGGTGCAAACCAATACTGGGCTCATCTAAAACATACAAGACGCCCATCAATTGGCTGCCAATTTGGGTGGCCAGTCGAATACGTTGTGCTTCGCCACCACTGAGTGTGCCCGCCGCTCGGTCCAATGTAAGATAATCCAGTCCGACATTGATCATAAATGAGAGCCGTTCACGGATTTCTTTCATGATTGGTTTGGCGATTAGCAGTTGCCGTGCGGTTAGTGTAGTTTTGGTTTGATCTTCCAACTGCTGCGCCCACTCCAAGCTGTTGAGCACGGGTTGTTTGGTAATTTCAGCGATGTTGCAATCACCAATGCGCACAGCCAACGGCACCGGCTGCAAACGCGAGCCACCACAACTGCTGCAGGGTTGGTCAACCATAAAGCTGGTCAACTTGTCACGTACATAGTCGGAGGTTGATTCATGATAGCGCCGCCACAAATTGGGAATGACGCCTTCGTAACGGGTTTTATAATCGCGTGTGTGACCTTCACGATTGACATATTTGACAATCACATGCTCTTGACCACTGCCATGCATCAAAATGTGCATCTGTGCGGCTGTTAATTCATGCACGGGCAGATCGGTGGGAATGCGAAAGTGATTGGCCGTTGCCTTTAGAAGCTGCCAATAATAACCTGCTTTGTCATCGGTTGGCCAGCCGCTGATTGCGCCATCACGCAAGCTTAAATCTTTGTTGGGCACGATCAAATCTTCATCGAGTTCTTTTTTGGTACCCAAGCCCTGACATTCGGGGCAGGCCCCATGCGGACTATTAAAACTAAATGTTCGTGGCTCAATGGGCGGAATGCTGGTGCCATCATAGGGGCAGTAGAGATGTTCCGAATAGAGATAGTCTTGTGGATTGTCAGTGTCGGTTACATCGTTGATGATGACAATGCCGGCACCTAAACCTAAAGCGGTTTCGATGGAGTCAGTCAGACGTGTGCGATCTGAACGTGCTTCTTCACTTTGATCATGTGCATCATGCCGGATAACCACGCGATCAACAACGGCTTCAATATCATGATTTTTATAACGATCCAACTCAATCTCATCATCGACTGAGCGGATTTCACCATTGACGCGCACACGCACGAAACCAGCTTTGCGCACATCATCAAAGATGGTTTGGTGGTGGCCTTTGCGCCCTTGCACCAGTGGTGCCAAGATTTGCAAACGACTGTTTTGGGGCATGTGCATCACATTCACAACGATTTGTTCGGCCGATTGCGGCATGACAGGTCGATCACATTTAGGGCAATGGGGTGTGCCGGCGCGTGCGAAAAGCAGCCGCAGATAATCATAGATTTCGGTGACCGTCCCCACAGTGGAGCGTGGGTTATGGCTGACACCTTTTTGGTCGATGGAAACGGCCGGACTTAGCCCTTCGATCTGGTCAACATCCGGTTTTTCCATCTGACCCAAGAATTGACGTGCATAGGCAGAAAGGGATTCTACATAGCGCCGCTGCCCTTCGGCAAAGATGGTGTCGAAGGCCAGTGAGGATTTACCGGAGCCGGACAGGCCAGTGATGACAACAAGTTTGTCGCGGGGAATTTCTACATCGATATTTTTGAGGTTGTGTTCGCGTGCACCGCGCACGATGATTCTATCTAGGGACATGCTTTTTTCCTGTCAAATATGCTAGCTCATTTGTACTAAACCGACCTTCTATTCTAACATGGAAACGGCCGTTTGTTAATGTTAAATTGTTAAATCTTAATGGTTCGGGGTATAACTTTTGTATGCGGGAGAATTTGCAACGCACGATTATCGTGGCATCTAGAAATTGGTGGGTCTTGTTGGTTGCTTTGCTAGCCATAGGGTGTCAAACGGGTGCGCCTCTGTCACCTACACCTACGCTCGATCGACCGGCTTTGGCTCGCGTAACGGCCGTTTCTCCCCAAACACAACCCCAAGTTACAATCGCAACGGCCGTTGCCACGCCCCAGACCGCAATCATCAACCCTACATTAACCCCTTTTCCAACCATCCCACCGTCACCCAGCCCGACAGCCATCACTGGTCCCGCCTTCACCAACTTGCGCACAGCAAAAACGGCCGATGCGCCGCCACAATCTACATTTCCCGCCGGAACCGAAGAGATTTATGCGCTGTGGGATTTCCACAATATGGACAGCAGCCTGCGTGTGATGCGGTTGTGGCTGCAAGATGACCTGCCGTGGAAGGTGTTTGAAGATTATTGGGATGCGCCGCGCTATGGTATTGATGGCACGGTCAGCGATACCTACATCTACGATTATGAAGGTGATGGCCTGCCTCCAGGACAATACAGTTTGCAGTTGTATATTGAGGGGATTTATCAAGGCGCAGTCGAATTTAATATCTTAGAGTAACGACACGCAGTGAATTACAAAACACCTCTTTTTCAACAAACATGATAAACTTCATCCCTTTGATTTTCATTTGGCAACAAGGATTGAAGTAAGTAGAAGTGGTGTTTTTATGCTGGTAACGTTGATTATATTTTTTGCTGTTTTTGTACAGAGCAGCGTTGGTTTTGGTTTTGCATTGGTGTCAATGCCGCTGTTGGTTGAATTATTGGGCATTCAAATTGCGGCACCATTGGTAGCCGTTGTGGCTTTCACGTCCGAAATATTTGTGCTTTTACGTTACCGGCATGCTTTGCAGATACGCACGGTTGTGCGTCTGGTCATCGCGGCATTGGTGGGCATTCCATTAGGCATCTTATTATTGCGCCAGGTTGATCCTATAATTGTCACCAGGGCATTGGGTGTGATTTTGGTGGCTTATGCGTTGTATGCGCTGTTTAGTCCGCGTTTGCCGCTGTTAGCCAATCAGTTATGGGCGTATGGTTTTGGTTTTGTGGCCGGCATTTTAGGGGGTGCTTATAACACGAGTGGTCCGCCTGTGATCATCTATGGCAACTGCCGTCGCTGGCCGCCAAATGAATTCAAAAGTAATTTGCAGGGTTTTTTTGTGTTCAGCAGTATCACGGTTGTGTTGACCCATGCTTTGAGTGGTAACTACACGGCCGTTGTCGGACAAAACTATCTCTATGCAATTCCAGGTATGGTGTTGGGTTTGTTGGCAGGGTTTAGCTTAGACGGCCGTATCAACCCTGACCTCTTCCGCAAAATTGTACTGGTCATCCTCGTTGTTTTAGGCATTCGGCTAATTATTGGATAGGTTTTTGCCACAAAATCAACTACCTGCTTCGATAGCAAAACTGAAAACCCCCACAGGTGAAGTCGCTGCTCCGGTGGCAACCCCGCCACAATCGTTACGTGGCACGACAGTGTAATAAACGGCGTATGGAGCAGTGCCGAAGATGTCGCTGTCTGTGTAGTTTGTGGTGACAACGGCCGTACACATCCCATCACCCGCACAATCTAACCCCGGCATTAAATAAGGGTCGTCATTGCTTTGCCAGACATCATAAAATTGGGCATCAACTACGCTGTCCCAAGTTAGCAAAACATCATTATTAGCTTGGTCAATTGTCACCTGATTGATCTTTTGCGGTGGCGTGCAGTAGGTGACATCCAGAAACGGGCGTGGCGAGCCCATATATTCTGCTAAACCTTGATGTTCGATAGCCAAAACCGCCCGTTCCACTTCCACCAGGCGACCATCTGGCATCCGTTCGACAAACTTTTTGATTTGCCAGACAAGTCTCTCGTCACCGCTGCGCAAGGCGCTATCGCCATCATTAAACCAAACCGCCGGATTGCCGGAAGAGGGTGAATTCGGGAAACGTAGACGGAATTGGGTTAAACCCGTGGGATTTACGGCCGTTAACCCTTCCGTTGTCAAATCCATGCGTACAGCATAATCATCCTGACGGGCTGTGCCGTTGAAACAACCAGCATCGGCCGCATCGGCAGCGGCCGTATCGTCAGCAGCCTCGACTGACGGTGCGCCAAAGCTGCCTGTGGCGATGTCTAAGCTGGGCGTTCCGAGTGCGCCGCTTTGGAATGGACTTGTGCCTGAGCCGCTGTCACGCATGACATACAGACTGGCGTTTGTGACAATGGCGTTATCAGGCAGTGCGGATGTGTCGATGGAAATGATGCCGGCACGACTGCTGCCGCCCACATACCCTACATAAACCGAATCTGTGCCAAAACTAGTGCCGTCGCTCCAGCCATCATTGCTGCCGCCTTGCGAAAAGAAGGTTTGCGTTGGTGTTCCGCGAAATTTGGGGAAGAAATAGGTCATTGTTTGGTTACTGATTTTATATTGGTAGCCATCATAATCGAGATGGATCGGGTCAGCATCGATGAAACCGGAATAGAGGCGGAAATTTTCACGCAAGGTAGGTCGGTCAGGGTTGCCACCAGGGAAAGGCAGATAGTCAGGGGGTGTTGTGCCGGGATAAGGTAGTTCTCCAGGGGCGTTAACACCATCGCCATAATAGTAGTGCATCAAGCCAATCGAATTATCAAAGAATAGACGGCTATCGTTATTGGTCCAACCAATACGTCGCTGTTCAACATTGACCATCATCGCGTTTAACTCGATGTCGGTGATCAAATCATTGACCGGATCGCGGCTTAACGCTTCACGTTTAGGGCAAGCATAAACGAAACACCAAAAACCAACGTTGAAATTGGGGTAATCATAACTACTGATAATGACTTCGATATCTGGTCGCACCGCATGAATGGCATTGATGATGGTAAAAGTATCGGTTTCGATGCGGTCAAAAAGAGCATCTTCAGAACCGGGAACATCCAAATCCATATCTTTGTACCAGCCACCTTCCGGTTTACCGGCCAGCACATCATTACCATCAATACTCAGTACAACAGTGTTGATAGTGGGATTGGCAGCCAAGTCAGCCGCCATATTGGCGATCCAGGGATAGCTGCCTGTATTGGCCCAATGCAGCGCTTCGCTGCCGGAAATGGCATATTCAGGCCCCTCATAGCCGGGGCCGGGGTCTGAATCCAACGAGCGGCTGATCATCTCTTTGTCGGCATGGCCAAATTTGTCGAAGATGTCGTTATGCGAGCCATCATCCCACATAAATTGCGCCCAACTGTCCCCGGCCAGGAGGGCTTGCGGCGTTGAAGCGGGGCAGGTAGCAACGGCCGTTCCTTCAGTATCTATTCCATCTTCAAAATTTTGTTGCGGTTCAACGGGGATGAGCACATTTTCTTGTGCAGATGTATGCGCAATGGGTGTTAGTAAGAATAATGTTAGGCCGGCGAGTAAAGCCAGAAAAAAGAACTTAGTACGATACATTTGAAAATGACCTCCCATGATCAAGTCAGGTATCAGTTGTCAGCTTTGGCTGTCACCTGATTCTACACTAAAATAGCTTCCATACATCAATATTGGAGAGACCCTATGTCTGACAGTAAATTACGCGAACAATTATTGCAGTTACTAAACGGCCGAAACGCCCACATGAGTTTTGATGATGCCGTGGCTGACTTTCCCCCGGTTTTAATCAACACACGCCCACCAAATGTGACCTATTCATTTTGGCAGTTGGTTGAACATTTGCGCATTGCTCAATGGGATATCCTCGATTTCATTCGTAATCCAAACTATAAATCGCTCAAATTCCCTGATGATTATTGGCCTGCGGCCGATGCCGAAACGGATTGGAATGGCTGGCAGGCGAGCGTTGCGGCTTTTCGCACCGATCAAGCAGAACTGGAGGCGATTGTGACCGATACGGCCGTTGACCTGACTGCCGACCTGCCCCATGCACCGGGTTACTCTATCTTGCGCGAAATACATGTCGTCGCCGATCATAATGCGTATCATATCGGTGAACTAGCAATTTTGCGGCAGGTGGTTGGAGCCTGGTAAATATCTAGGCGAGACAAGCGGAAGGTGATGATTTGGCGGTTTGCCGGCATCTTGTGCACTTGCCCTATCCCTACAAAAATCTTTATGCAAAAACCAATATATCCATTACCAGAACCAATGCGCGGCAATGAATCTGGCAGTTGGGCTAACAGTACGATTCGACAGCGTTTGCCTGAGATTGCACGACGTACCTTGCAAGAAAACGATTTCCCAACAGACATTCAAACGCGCATCGAAGCATTAATTGCTGATATTCCTGATACGCCTATCCGTTTGCTGCATGGTGCTGGCCTGGATGTGGCGGCTTGGAATGAATGGGTACGGCCGTATCGCGGTCAAAACTGGCTCAACCCGCCCTGGTTTTTCACCGAAACCTACTTTTACCGACGCATTATTGAGGCTGTTGATTATTTCCAAACTGGCATTGACCCCTTTGCCCATCAAAAAAGCGAGGGACTTAAAACAACCCGTGTGGCGATCCACGCCTTAGGCGCAAAACTGCAAGATTGGTTAGCCGCAGGCCGGCAGGTGGACATATTGGCAACTTTGTTGACCATTGATTTATGGGGCAATCAGGCTGATTTGAGTCTCTGGCCTGCCGAAGAAAGCGAGCAGCCAGCACATCAAGATTTTGCTCTAGCCCAAGCTTTTCTACTTGCTGATGACAGTAGGAGAGTCGTTGATTATATGTATTCTTGGCCGGCCTCACGCCTTGATTTTATCGTTGATAATGCGGGATTTGAATTGGTATGCGATTTAGCGCTGGCAGATTATTTACTGAGCAGCGATGGTGCAGAAGAGGTTTTTTTGAATCTAAAGATTCATCCAACCTTTGTGTCTGATGCGACGATCTTAAATGTGGAACAAACGATTGCATTTTTGTTGAACGCGGAACATGCTGCAACCTCTGCCTGGGGGCAACGGCTGGCGGATCATTTGGCAAACGGCCGTTTACACCTACAAACCCATCCTTTTTGGACTTCACCGTTAGCCATGTGGGAAATGCCAACTGATTTACGCGCAGAATTGAGTAACTCCTCCCTGATAATTAGCAAGGGGGATGCCAATTACAGACGAATGTTAGGCGATCTGAATTGGCTGCCCACGACCCCGTTTGCCGGCATTATGACCTATGTGCCGGCATCCTGGCTGGCTTTGCGCACACTAAAATCGGAAGTTGTCGCCGGTTTGCAGGCTGAGAAAGTTACGCAGTTGCGACAGGATGATCCCGATTGGCTGATAAACGGCCGTTATGGGGTTATCCAATTTGCTATCTCTGCGCCGGATTGATTCATATCAGTGACGGCCGTGGCAGTTTTTGAATTTTTTACCACTGCCACAAGGACAAGGTTCGTTGCGACCAGTTTGTGAGTAATCGGCAGTGACTGCTTGGGGTGCTTCTCCACGCGCATACAATTTCATGATTTCGGCGGGTGCGCGTTGTTGGCGCAGCAGATTGGCCATGATGCCCATCGGTTTGGCGACATGCTTAAAGAAAAGTTTGTAGCTGGGGCAAAGGTAATTGAGACCGGGTTCACCGTCAGGAGTGTTGGTGAACCGGTTCTTCGGGCAGCCGCCATGGCAGGCAAAACGAACTTCACAATCGAGACAATATTGGGGCAGCGTGTCCAGCTTATCACGCCCAAATTTGCGCTGCTGGTCTGAGGCCACCAATTCGATCATGTGGGTTTCCTGAATATTGCCCAACAAATAGTCTGGTTCCACGTAATGGTCACACGCATACAAATCGCCATTGTGTTCGAGCGCCAGTGCATTGCCACAAGTGGGCGCGAAGACACACAACGAAGGTTGGTTTATCCAACTGCCCAGCGTCACATCAAAAAGCTGCACATAGATTTCGCCAACATCACGCTGTACCCATTCATCGAAAATTGTGTTCAGGAAACGGCCGTATTGTTCACGGCCTACCGAGCGTTTTGTAACCAGGTTGCCAGTTTGAAGGTATAACGGCCGTTCGCCTCCATCTCGATCACTCCAACCCACATTTGCCAATGGTAAAATCGTCTCATCCACACGCTCGATGATCGGAATGAACTGGATGTAATGGGCACCTAGTTCATCACGGAAAAAACGATACACTTCCAGTGGATATTCAGCATTGGCGGCATGCACTGTGCAAAGAATATTGAACTCCACGCCATGTTTCTTCAAATAATCTAACCCGCGCATGACCTGATCAAAACTGCCCGCGCCGCCTTTGTTTACACGATAGGTGTCATGCATCTCCTTAGTGCCATCAACGCTGAGACCAATCAAAAAATCGTGTTCCTTGAAGAAGGCACACCATTCATCATCCAGTTTTGTGCCGTTGGTTTGCATCGTATGCAAGATGTTTTGCCCTGGTTTTTTATACTTTTCGGCTAATTCAACCGTGCGCTTGAAAAAGTCGAGTCCCATCAAGGTGGGTTCGCCGCCCTGCCAGGCGATATTGACTTCTGGCACGCGCTGTGATTCGATTAACTGTTTGATGTAAGTTTCTAATAAGTCGTCGGCCATGCGAAAGCGACTGCCTGGATACAACATTTCTTTGCTCAAGAAAAAGCAATATTTACAATCCAGGTTACAAATCGCGCCGGTTGGTTTGCCTAAGACATGAAAAGCGGGTGGTGCATTTTTTACATTCATAATTTTCACTTTGATTGAAGTCATTATGGTTCATTTGACTCAAAATGATCACTATCCGGTTTTGGTATGGACAGAAAGCAGTTCTTGGAGAGCATTAATCAAATGGTCAATGTCTGCCTGGTTGTTGTAGGCTTGCACTGAGATACGGATGAAGTGACGGCCGTTCCAGGTAACCAGCGGAACCTCAATCCGATAGTCCGCCAGCAAACTGTGTTTCAGCGCCAATAAATCATCAATTTGTGGTAATGGGATACTCGCCATCTGATGATAAAAGCCAGCTTCATCTGGATAAATTGAAGCCAGTCCGGTAATTTCACACAACCGTTGCTGCGCTTGTTGTAGAAGTTGATGACAGCGTTGGCGCACGGCCGTCCACTCATGATCCTGCTGAAATTGAATCGCAGAAGGAACTGAAAGATAGGCTGATAAATCGTTTGTACCCAGCCATTGCATATAGTCCAAATAATCAGAACCAAAGGTGAGCGTGCGATTCGCGCCCCAGCCCCAACCAACAACCAGCGGTTCAATCAATGGCTGTTTATCATGGCGTGCATATAGAAATGCTGAGCCTTTAGGCGCACACAGCCATTTATGCGCGTTACTAAAATAGAAGTCTGCGTCCAGCGCTGTCATATCCAATGGGATTTGGCCCAAAGCATGGGAACCATCAACTATTGTGAGAATACCGGCCGCCCGTGCGCGTTTGCATAGCATTTCTACAGGCAAAGTTAGGGCTGTCGATGAGGTGATATGGCTGACGAAGATGACTTTTGTTTGTGGCGTAACCGCCTGCCAGAATTGCTCAACAATGGTGTCTGCTGATGTTACCGGTAGTGGTATTGGTTGTGAAACAGTTTGAAAGCCGCGTTTTTGACTTAGAAAGCGCCATATATTATCACATGCGCCATATTCGTGGTTTGTTGTCAGAACCGCATCGCCCGGTCCTAAATCCAATGATCGGGCCACAACATTCAGGCCAAAGGTCGCATTGGGAATGTAGGCAATGTCACCAGGGACAGCATTGATAAATTGCCCCAAAGCAGCACGTGCATTTTCCAAGTAACCAGCCAAATCGTTGATCAAAAATTGCACAGGCTGCCACTCTAACCGGCGCTGCCACGCCTGGTAATCAT
>JAGRDI010000332.1 GCA_020432765.1 Anaerolineales bacterium
ATCCAAAGGTAAATAATTAATATTATTACTCATGCTTTACCTGTCGACGATTCTGTGACGGCCGATCCCACTTACCGTATCCTCCTTCTCTCTTGTTATGAATTGGGCCATCAGCCCTTAAGTTTGGCCTGGCCGCTGGCTGCTTTAGAGCAGGCTGGTTTTCAAGCAACGGCTGTTGATCTTGCCACCGGTAATCTACCTGCTGCTAAAGTTGAAAATGCTGATTTTGTCGGCATTGCCGTGCCCATGCATACTGCATTACGTCTTGGTGTTCGTGTGGCTGCCCAGGTGCGGGCCAGAAATCCTTCGAGCCATATCTGTTTTTATGGCCTGTATGCATGGTTAAATGCGGATTTTTTGTTGGATGGCATTGCCGATTCAGTGATTGCTGGTGAATATGAACGGCCGCTCATTGCATTGGTGAACGATTTGCTTGCTGGCGGTGATGGCTCGGCCGTTCTTGCCGTATCGACACCAACCGTTCGCAAACAACCCCATCTGGCTCGACCCTACTTGCCGACGCCTAAACGGGATCACCTACCTGGTTTAGAGAATTATGCGCGTTACATGTTTAATGGTTCGGCCCGCCTGGCTGGTTATGTAGAGACAAGCCGTGGTTGTTTACATACCTGTCGCCATTGTCCAGTTGTGCCTGTCTATAACGGCCGTTTCTTCATTGTACCCCTCGAAACTGTCATGGCCGACATCCGTCAACAAGTAGCTGCTGGTGCATGCCACATCACTTTTGGCGATCCCGATTTCCTCAATGGCCCTGGCCATGCACTTAAAGTCGCACGTGCTTTGCATGCTGAATTTCCAGATGTGACCTTTGATTTCACCACCAAAGTCGAACATATTTTGTTACATCATGATTTATTGCAGGAGCTGTGTGCTTACGGCGCAAAATTTGTCGTTTCCGCATTTGAAGCAGTTGATGATTTTATTTTGCAGCGGCTGCAAAAGGGACACACATTAGCAGATATGGATGCCGCCCTCGATATTTTGCACGCGGTTGGTTTGCAAGTGCAGCCAACTTTGGTCGCTTTCACGCCCTGGATTACGCTGGCTGGGTATATTGATCTGCTGTGCTGGATTCGTGAACGTGATTTGATCCAACATATTCCAGCCGTGCAATTATCGGTGCGTTTGTTGGTGCCACCAAAAAGCGCCTTACTGGTAGAAGCCGATACAAAGAATTGGCTTGGCTCACTTGATCCCGCTAACTTTACCTACACCTGGCAGCACCCAGACCCACGGATGGACGAATTGCAGCGTTATGTGGCTGCTTTGGCTGAAATGGGCGGAGATGCGTACGCTGTTTTCCGTGCAATTGAGACGCGGGTATATGGGTTGGCAGAACGGCCGTTACCTGACACTGCACCTCCTACAATTATCCATCCCGCACCTCCACGCCTGACTGAAGATTGGTTCTGCTGAAGTGAACCCACTGTTGGGCAGTTTGCTCAGATTCAATCGTAACCTTTTTTCGCAAAACCCTTCTCATCTGTTATACCTCTTGTACCAATAAGCCGAGACCTGAGTGGCGACTTCTACCATCCTCTTCCGTCTTCTTGTCCGCATGAACACAATAACACTGTTGCTCACGAAATTTCAGTGCTTTATCGTGAAACCGATCTATGGCGAACGTGATGAAGTCGATTTGGCAGCGATCCGTTTGCTGGTTATGTCAAAAGTCGTGGTTTGGCGCGTAACACAGATGAGCGCCTGATTTTTTGGCAGATGACTGAAGACAAAAGACGGAAAATTCCGTCAATCGTCCTTTGTCCTCCGTCATAATCACAGGTTGTTTTCTTGGTTTATGTCTAGGCTGATGTGATTGGAATCAGCGTGTCGATTTGAAAATGGAGTTGGGCATGGGCATTGCGCAGGGCGCTTTCGACTGCTTGCGGGGTTGTGCCGCGTGCAAAAATAAAGCCGAGATAGCTGTCTCCTTCCGGCAGCGGCACGAGCGGATTGTTGAGGGGAGCCGTTATTGTGATTTCTTCAATCAAGGGGGTTTCCTGCGCTTTTTCTAGTCCTGCAACGCCGCGCAGTAAACCCGCTTCTGGAATGGGGATCATCATCACCCCGCGTGCATCTGTAGTTTGTTTGGTGGTTATGGGCAAGCCACATGCCTGCCGCAAAATTATTTCTTCCAGTGAGCCATCAACACCAAATTGAAGCGTTTGTCCACAAAGTCCTCCAATTGAGCGCCCTGCTAATTCCACAATCCATGGGCCATCATCATTGACACGTAATTCTGCATGAATTGGCCCGCAGTGCAAGCCAAGCGCTGCAGCTGCTTGTGAAGTACAAGTGGCAATGTCTACCTGCACATCGGCTGGTAAACGTGATGGGGTGACATAGATAGTTTCCTCAAAAAAGGGGCCGACAAGTGGATCGGGTTTGTCAAAAAGAGCCAAGACGGTCATACTGCCGTTCTCCAACAACCCTTCCAGGGCTACCTCAACGCCAGGGATGTAATCTTCGATTAAAAAAGATTGTTCGCCTTCACCTCTGATTTTATGAATTAAGCGCGTTGTGCGCTTAACGGCCGTTTCTAATTCAGCCGAATTATTGGCGCGAATGACACCCCTGCTGCCGGATAAATTCAGCGGTTTCACAACGCATGGATAATCGACCATCCCGGCAATCTTTTGCGGATCATCGTGCGTGGAAAAGCGACGGAATTGGGGGCAGAGGATACCTACCTGGTTCAAATAGGTGCGCATGATGTATTTGTCGCGTGCTGCTTCGACTGCCATGATGTTGTTGTGCGGCAGGTTGAGCGCAGCGCTGGCGTGGGCGGCGAGAATGCTGCCGCTGTCGTCTACTGAGAGAATTGCTTGCAACGGCCGTTGATCCGCATAGGTCACAATTTCTGCCACCGCCTCATCAAGATCGTTGAAATTAAGTGACAATACATCTGATCGATCCTGTGCCAATTCACGCGGCATATCTATCGCCTGCACAATTTCAATGCCCAATTTTTCGGCCGCAGCCAGGAAAGCCGGTGCACGATACGTACGCACCGTTGTCAGTAACATCACACGCATTTTTGAATTTCCTTGTATTGCCTGCTTAGAGATCGAGAGAATGGACAACTTTAGGGTATCTCTTTATTACAGAAGACATCAATACAGATATAGGCGGCAAAAGCGGCGCGTGAATCAAATCTTGAAAGCTAGCGGAGGATTGTGGATTAGATGAAATAGGGCCTGCATAAAGTTTTCCCTCTGATAATTCAATCACCCCATCAGTGTTTTCAAAATCATCTTGGTAAGCTAAACTCAAAATATTAACCTCATCTGTATGTTCTGAAAGAAATAGGTGTATATTCAAAGCTGTTGTGTCAGAAATGTAGTCAACAAGTTTATCCTGCAAAACCCAAACCGTTTTACCTCCCCATGAAATTGAAACCTCAGACTTTACAATGAGTTGGCTTACCATACGAGCCCACACTTGCCGATAATTAATGCCGGGTGCGAGATGACTAGTTTTAAGAAGAGCATCTTCAACTGCCATTGGAATTGTAGATCGTTTAGTTTTATTACCTCCAGATGTGCTAGAGGTCATAATTTCAACAATAAGTGGATACTCTGAAGGGAAATCTTCAACAAATTCTGTGTTTCCTCGTCGCACTATTGTATAACCTGATTTTTCTAAAGTTCGTCGAATGCCGCTCCAGCCTATTCCTAATATGTTTTCAATATGATTTTGAGAAATGCGCGAAAGAGGCATTAAAACATAGTCGAAGGTATATGTAAATTGCTTATTATCTAATTTATGACTAATACGCAATTCAGGCCAAACACCAATTCGAGCAGGACGCTGATAAGAAGCCAAATTCCATAAATGATTAAGCGATGCTAACTGAAAATTTGTGGTTTTATTCAAATTGTTTGACAAATACATCAATCGACGTGGACAGACGATCCACGGTGTTTCACGTGAGTGAAGCTGTAACGAACATACGCCGGATGCGACCGAATCCAATTCATTAAAGTACTGATGTAATTCTGTTTTTTTAACTAAATTGATGTTTGATAAGTGGCGATTTCCACCCCCATCGCACTTTTTTTGCATAAAAGGACAAAGCGCATTTGTGCGATTATGAACTGCTTGTTCAGATGTGTCGGTTAGTTGGTGACCGAAAAGCTCAAAGATTTTTGACACAAATATCCCCTAATTTCATTTGCGATTAATCTTGCCAGTGGCGGCGGAACAGAATTCGCTACTTGCCTATACTGATCTAGGTTTTTTACACGTCCAGATCGTCCTCTAATTGGCCCCTTCAAAATAAAATCATCAGGGTATCCATGCACACGTAAATATTCACGCGGGGTCAGATAGCGATTTTCGAACGGATGAAAAAATATCTCTCCACCACGCAATGTATTTGATGGAGCATATCTTGAGGTGCGGAGAAACTTTGTAGTATCTTTTTTTGTCAACCCTTTTATCTGATTAGGTGGTAGTAGGCCAGCTTGCGCGGCAAGATATGAGCCTTCTGGAACACCGTTTATTCTGAATCGATCACCATTTGGTGTTGGATCAACATGACTATCTGTCCGTTTATAGCCATTTTTTGTTTTTATCTCAGGTTTTCCCAAGCCTTCAATGGCCTTGCCTACAGTGGTATATGGTTTGAGTTTTCCAAATAATGTCCATTCTTGTTTTATTGCATGTGTTGAATTAGGAAACTTAAAACCATTCTCACCAAGCGTGGCAACAACAAATAACCTGAACCGTTTTTGAGGAACC
>JAGRDI010000333.1:0-6337 GCA_020432765.1 Anaerolineales bacterium
CTCAAAAAGTATGGTTAATGCCCACCAAAACATAGTTGGCACCATAAAAGACACGGATGGAAAGAAACGCCGAAAAACAACCATCATCCGAGCCTTCTTCTATCCGAGTCCGCATAAACAAAAGTCTTTACCCATCTGCGGAAATCCACCAAATCTGCGTTCAGCAGCGTATCGTTTCAGCTTGGACTGACCAGATCCTAGCTGCCTGGCTGAATGTCAAAGTCAAACTCGCCTGTACGATTAGAAACGGCCGATTCTCCCGCACTGTTCAATGCTGTTACCACATAAAAATAATTATCCATGGCACTGCCCAAAGCCCCATTATCTGGTGACCTGACCACATGCAGAAAGGGTTCATCCAGCAAGCTTAACTGATCCCCCGCTGTCGGATTGAAATACGGATTATTGCTGCGATACACCGTATAACTGTTCACTTGAATTGTATTATCAGCGATGTCCTTATTTACATCGGGCCAAGACAGTTCCAGATTGCTGCTGTTCAAAGCTTCAATCGCAACCATAGGTGGCACCGGCACATCTTCATCACCCATGTCGACGATAACAGCTTGTGTCATCAAAAACGGTTTCGCGCCATCAATATCCTTATTATGCAGCCACAAATCCCAAATCGTGTCGCCCCACGCCTTTAACTGTGAAAAGAATGGGTCTGTTTGGGCGATGTAGGCTTCGCTTGGTAAGGTTAAATTTTGCGTGCCATTGATTTCGTCGCGCAAAAACTCGATATATTCACGACTCGTCACCTGGTAATAAAGCTCGACCTCTACGCGTTTCGTGTCACTTGGGATAGTCATGTTAATTTCGTCGTAGCCGCCTGCATATTCGGCTGCTGTGAAATAACTCAGCGCATCGGCTCCTGCCCAGCGCGGCTGTACCAGACGACCGGCTGCAGAGCTGCTGTCAAAACCCTTTGGTGGAATACGATTGTCTTTATAGCGGTTATCAGCTAAAGCGACATGGAACGTTTCCGATTCCCCTGTGAGCGAACTGCTGTGATGCACTTCATAGACCAATTCATCTATATACACTTCATTGACGCCTAAAGCTGGACTGCTCAGTGAATTGGGCAGCCCTTTGAGCGTGCCAACGATGTCATCATACGGATTGGCTTCGTAAATTAAGCTGTTGCTGTTGTCATAGGCTTTGATATTGACAAACATACGCCGCCCTTCAGGGAAGCCGGAGATGAGCTTGTGCCCGGTTTGGTTTTGTACTTTGAATGTGAGTGAGCCATCGCTGGCATCATACGTGCCATCAGTAATAACAGCCGCAGCATGCAGATTATCTTTAGCACGTTCAATGCCAGCCAACAACGCTGGCGCATTGATGCCCAGTCCCTGTGAAAGGTCGAGGGTGAGCGTTATGGCTCCTTGATTCAGCAATTGGGCGTTGGTCGCATCGTAATTTGGTGATCCAAGAGTGGCGCTCGCCAAAATATAGGGAACCCACGTATTGCCGCCAGTTAAATCATGCAGGGGTTGGCCGCTTTGGGGATGTTCGCTGCTCTCATCAGGACGTGTGACAGCAACTGTAGGTGCTGCACCACGGCCAACAACATCACGCATATGACAATCTTGGCAGGTAGCGATGACGTTATCGGTATGGGATGTATTAAACAGATTGGGTGCGTACGGCCCGATGCCTTCTGTGCCACCTTGTTGGCCGTAATCCGAAAGCATGAATTCGGAGAAAGTGCGTTCGATATGCGCATAATTGAAGGCAGATTCGGTTTCTGTTGTTAAAGGAGATGTGCCATCTTGGCCCATGTTCGCCAAAACAGGATTCGAGACATCGTGACAAGTACCACACATATATTTACTTTTGTGTAGGCGGCTGTATTGCGTATTGTGGAATTCGTAGGCATCGGCAAAAGGGCCGCGTTTGGCATAATTTTCGCTGACAAAGTATTGACCGCTTGTGTTTTCGGTGTAGTTGGCGCCGACGGGTAGATCTTTTTGAAAAAATGGATCGTTGTTGAATAACAACACAGACGCGGCTTCGGTTTGGTCGGCCAGATAGGTTTCGGCGGCGGCAGCTTGAGCTTGCGTGGGACTGAGATTGGTTTCATCCCAATAATTGAGCCAGTCCGAACCTTCACGTGTGCCGTCATAGGTGGTTGCATAAAAAGGATCATACATGCGATGGCAGACATCACATTGTACGCCGTCGTAATCAGCGCCGGTCATGAGCGAGGCATTGGTGGGATCAGAACGGCCTTCGAGCCAGCCTTTTGGGAAGTGACAGCGAATACACAGGTCGGTGGCATTGGGGCTGCCGATGGCCCAGTTTGAATCCTGAGCGGCGACGGTCATGGCAGAGAAAAAGAGGAAATCACGTGCGGCTTGTGCCATCATCGATCCTTGCCAATGTGATCCAGGGTCAACGGCCGTATCATAATTTGCGTGACAGCCCATGCAATTCGCGGCACCTTCAAGGTTGACGTGCCCGGGTTGGGTACCAGGCATACGTAATAAGGGATCATCTACGACGGGGGGTGTCGTTCCGATATTATTCCCATAGACAACCAGCGGGATGAATAAAAGCAGTGATAACAGCAGACTGATTTTTCGAAATGACATGTTTGGTTACTCCTTTGGGCTAGCAAGCACGCTCTTGAGATAACGGCCGTTTGCGTTTGATAGAATCCATTCTATGAATAGTAGCCAAGTCAAAAAATTTATGCCAATTAATTATTGTGGGTATAATTGTGATGGTATTGCTCATGGAGAAAGAAGTTTATGGAGGATGCAAAAGTGAAAGGAGAACAGAAGTTACCCGTTATTATTGGTACAGGGCTTTCTGGAATGGCGATTAGCGATTGGTTGACCAGAGCCAGGATCGCCCACATCATGATCGGTGGTGAACCGAATCACTTGCCCCGGCTGGGTGAGTCAATTGATCCCGCCGGCACTTTGATATTATTACGTTTTTATCCTGAATATGAGCGTTATTATTTCCGTAAAAAATGGATTTCTGTTCTTTTGGGAGAGTACGCAACTTCATGCAATTTTGGCCAGAATTTGAATCGTATTGTTGGTCTTAAACTGTTGGGTTTTAATTCGCCACCAGAATTTATTCATGTTGACCGCGTCGGCTTTGATAATGCCTTCTATGAAAAGGTGATCGCGAGTGAGTATTGCCAGCGCATGCAAGCGCTTGTAGCCGACATTGAATATGATGAAGCGTCAGACAGTATTCTAGCTTTAACATTGGCTGATGGGGTTGTGATACGGCCGTCATACGTGTTTGACTGTACAAACCACTTCCGTTTGCTCGGCCGCACTCTCAATATCCCTCTACAAACCATTAGCGCACCACAGCGTGTCGTTTACAACCATTATCATGCCAACGGCGCAGCTCCCCTGTGTGATTCGGTTGAGATGGAATGGCTGCATGCGACCAATATTTTGCGCCTGTATGCAGATTTGGATGGCATTAATGGATTAGCCTGGCTCATTCCGTTGGGTTCTTATGTGTCACTCGGCATTAGTATCCCTATGGGTGATAACAACTGTTCTGACGCAGATGTAATGGATTTACTCATTACCGCTTACACACGGCGCGGCATGGCGGTTGGTGAACATTTTCCCGAATCGAAGCAAGTGATGTCGGTACCACGGCAACAATACTTTTTCCATGATCGTGCGTACGGCAAAAATTGGCTGTTGGCTGGACCCTCTTATGGTCAGGTCTGGTTTCCATCTGCCTCAGGTGTTGGGGCGGCGATGGTCGCTGGTTATATTGCTGCCGACATCATCGACTCACCTGCTGAAGTAGGGCAACTGTATCAAGATTACATTGTTGGCTTGCAAGAATCGCACACAATTTTTGATCGGATGATTTTAAAGCATCATTCAGAATTAACCCCAGAACTGGTGAAAGTTGAGAGCAACCGCATTGTGACCGAAAATGTAAAACGTGTCGCACGTTTAGCAACCATTCAAAGCGGGAAAATGGGTGCTGCATTTGGACGCGTGCTGCTCAAGGCTGTGAGTCGTGAAGGTGTGGCATCGAGTGGTTGTGTGGTATATAAAACTGATATGCCTGACCAAACGCGCACCGTTTTTGCTGAAGCCTAAGTGCGTTCAATAGTTTTTGCGGATATAGCATAAAGTTCTGTGTTTATCGTTTGAAAGAGCCACGACAAAGTCTGCGCAAATCCGCCTAATCTGTATTTATTGGTACACTTTTTAGACCTTCTTCGACAACCTGCGAGGAGCTTGTATGGCGGATTCAATCTATCCTTTCGATTTTCCCTTTCAGCCGCATTTTGTTGAGATTGATGGATTGCGAATTGCTTATTTTGATGAAGGGCAAGGCAAGACGATATTTATGGTACATGGTAATCCTGTGGCAGGTTTTGTTTATGTACGTTTGATGCATTTACTTGTGTCGGATTTTCGTTGTGTGGTTGTGGATTTGCCGGGTTTTGGCATGTCAGACAAACCAGAGCTAGAGTCGGATTATTCATTAGAAGGTTATATAAGCATCCTTTCAGAATTTGTTCAGATTTTGGATTTACAAGATGTGGCTGTTGTTGGACATGATTGGGGTGGCCCGATTGGTTTTGGCACGGCCGTTACCGACCCACAACGCTACTCCCATCTTATCATTCTCAACACGATGACTGAAGCACCCATGAAAATCATGCCAATTTATTGGCTGCCGTTTCATGTGCTGCTGCGTATGCGGCGTTTGTTTGCCTATTTGGTCAAAGAGCGCAACCTTTTCCAAAAATTGGGCGTCGCGATCATGGAACCGGCGGATCAAGAACTGTATTTTCGTGCGAATCACAATGCAGCAGCGCGTGCAGCAATCGCCGCTTTTCCACGTTTAATCCCCCATAACAACCGCCATCCCAGTTACCCTGTTTTGAAACAAATTTTAAAGAAGCTAGAATCATGGGAAATTCCGGCGTTGGTTCTGTTCTCAGATCACGATTCTGTTTTTACAGTTGATCAAGGGGAAAGATTTGCACGTCGGTTGGTAAACGGCCGTTTTCAGCTAATCGCCGGCCCCAAACATTTCCTCCAATACGAACGCCCCGCCGAAATTGCTGCTGCAATTCGCTCATTTTTACAGAACTTTTAAAGGATGATGATGACTATTACAACTACATGCAAACCAATGACCGAAAACCAACGTGTCTATGACCTTATTTGGTCACAAATGCCGCATATGCAAAAACCGACCTCATCTTCCTGGTGGTTTTTCATTCTCTTTCCCAAAGAAGCGGAGGGGTATGGCCCTCGTCAAATGATGTTTTCGATTGCCTCACGAGTTGGTGAAACCATTTCAATCAATGGCTCGATGCTCCCCGGCATTGATTTAAAGCGCAAAATTGTCGATGGTGTGGACATATTTGATGCCATTGCGACGGGTTGGTATTGTGACGGCGAGCAGGTGTATGATGAGTTTGTCGAACAAACGGCCGTAACTACCCTTTCTGAGCATGATGGCTTTATTAAATGTTGGGCAGACAAATCCGACGGCACACAACACGGCTATGAAATCAGCCGTTCTATAAATCGTCCCTTGGCGCTTACTGCCAAAATTCGTGGCGCAAAAGGCACGGCCGAATTTGAAGCCTGGGGTGATCTTGATTCACTCGATTCCTCCCCGCATGAATCCCTAAACATCAATACCCCGCTGGGTGGCACCCATTTTATTGCCTGGCGGCGTATGAATTTTGAGGGTGTTTTTGATTTGCCGACCGGTCAGGAGGAACTTGCAGGCATTTGTTATTTCCAGCGAGTTTGCCTCAATGTACCCACGTTCCCCTGGAAATGGATATGGTCATTATTTCCCGACGGCTCGATGTTTTCCGCTTATATTCCCTATGTGGGACGCAATTTATTGCGCAAAGGGTATCAATTCTTTGCAAGTAACCAAAAAGAGCAAGCCATCATCCCCATCGCTGCCAACGGTTTTTGGGATTGGCCCGGCCCTTCAGAGCGCGTGATCTTCAAGAAGGCCGGCATAACGCCGATTTTAGGTAATGGCCCACACCCCCAATTTATGGTGCAGATGAGCAATAAACAAGGTGACCACCTTTCTTTTTTGGCCGCGCCTTATGGTCATGCGAATATGTGTATTGATCGTCCCGTGCTAAACGGCCGTTTCGAGTCACACTGGAACTATAATGAATATATGTTTCGTATGCAGCAGCTAAACGGCCGTGTCAGTGGCAAACATATCACCAAAGCGACCATGGGCCAGGCCTTTGGCAGCCTCGAATATACATGGGGCTTGGGCTTGTAAGCAAATCACAGAAAAACTCCATGTGGTTGACAGGGTTTACTTTGTAGCCGTGATTTCC
>JAGRDI010000333.1:6369-9118 GCA_020432765.1 Anaerolineales bacterium
CGAAAGGGATTTCGCGGCTGCAGTGTGGGAACTGCCGGCTACTGAAAAACCGTGATTTGGTTGACAGTTTATTTTTATTGTTTAAAGTCAAAGTGTAAGGTTGCGATATTATCGTAACATCATTTATTTGATTACGATTAGCAGGAGGCAAAAATGCGTAAAGGAAAACCCATATATCTGTTTTGTTTTATTTTAATGAGTTTGATATTTGTTTTGACTGCTTGTGGTGGCGGCGAAGAAATTAGTTTTAGCACGGCCAATATCGCCGCAGCTAATCTGAGTACAGATTCTGCTGGCGAACAGCAAACGACCACGTTTGCACCTGAAGACACTTTCTTTTTGGTGGGTGAATTGGCCAATGCCCCAGACGACACGACCCTCAAAGCTGAATGGACGGCCGTTGCTGTAGCTGACACGGAGCCGAATTCACTCATCGATACGGCCGAATTGGTTGGTGGTGATGGAACCTTCACCTTTGACATGACCAATACAAATCCCTGGCCGGCCGGCGATTATCAAGTTGCGCTGTATCTGAATGGCGAATTAGAGCGTACACTGCCATTCGAGGTGGTAGGTGATGTGGCACAAGTGGAGGCGGGGAGTGGGGAAACGGCCGCAGCCACAGAAACCCCAGCAGAACCGGAAACTGAAAGAACTACGGGCGCCGTGGACTCTTTAGAAGCAGTCAAAAATGCTGTCATCCAAATTGAAGCGCAGGGCACTTTTGTCGATCCGGAATTTGGAATGCAATACAACGCTGCTGGCACAGGTTCTGGCTTTATCATCGACCCCAGTGGTATCGCCGTGACAAATAATCATGTTGTCACCGGCGCGGCGCTTTTAAAAGTATGGGTTGGCGGTGAAGCCGAACCACGTAACGCCAAAATTTTGGGTGTTTCTGAATGTGCTGATTTGGCAGTCATCGACATTGATGGCGACGATTTTGACTATCTGGAATGGTATACCGAACCGGTTGCTGTGGGGCTGGATGTGTATGCGGCCGGTTTTCCGCTGGGCGATCCCGAATTTACCTTAACACGCGGCATTGTCTCCAAAGAGCGGGCGGATGGCGAATCGGATTGGGCTTCAGTTGATGGCGTGATCCAACATGATGCGACCATAAACCCCGGCAATTCAGGCGGTCCGCTGGTCACGCAAGACGGCAAAATTGTGGCCGTTAATTATGCTGGCTCCGGAGATACCAACCAATATTTTGCGATCTCCCAAGACCAGGCTTTATCGGTGATTGAACGCTTAAAACAAAACGAAGATATTTTGTCGATCGGTGTCAATGGCCAGGCGATCAATGATGGTGAAGGGCTATCGGGCATTTGGGTTTCATCCGTTAAATCGGGATCACCTGCGGATCAAGCGGGTGTGCAAAGTGGCGACATCATTACCATGCTTGAAAAACTGGTCCTGGCTACCGACGGTACAATGGCAGATTATTGCGATATCCTGCGCACGCATGAAGCGGAGGATGTATTATCCATTGAAGTCTTACGTTTTGATACGCTGGAATTACTCGAAGGGCAGTTAAATGGTGATGCCTTGGTACAATCTTTCTCTTTTGCTGATGAGTTAGGGGATGATACGGCCGTGGCAGCCACTGATGGTACAACCTATGCTAATTTCACTGAAATTACAGACGATTCCGGCGTTTTGTATATGGAAGTGCCTGCAGAATGGACGGATATTGATGGCTCGGCCTGGGTTGTGGATGGCGAGGTAATTGGTGAATCTATCCGGGTCTCGCCAGATATAGCCGGTTTCAATGAAACCTGGTCTACGCCGGGTGTCTTTTTTGGTGCTACCGATCAATATGCTGCGGATATGGATGAGTTATTAGATGCATTTGATTACAGCGATGGTTGTACGTATGACGGCCGTACTGATTATCAAGATTCCCTTTACACGGGCAAATATGATGTTTGGACGGATTGTGGTGATGGCGGATCGGTATTTATCGTTTTGGCTGCTGAACCAGAAGACCAGAGCTTTTTGACATTGATAACTTTCCAGGCAGTAACCGAAGCTGACCTGGATGCCTTGGACAAAGTGTTAGATACATTTTTCGCCGATAGATAGAGCCTTTGGGCATTACCGTCAACAAAAAAATTGTTGCTGGTTTTGGGGATACGGGTAGGTAAGAACACGAATGATTAATCAAATATCATCCGTGTTCTTACCATATCCTTGTCTTCAACTGCTTCGATTTAGCCGCTATTTTTCCGATGCGTTGTAGTCCATTACCGCATTATCAACCAAACCCCTAACATCAATACCCCAATCCCGACCATTTTTGGCAGCGTCATCAGTTTTATATCTGCGCCCAGCAGCCCATAATGATCAATCACAGCGCCCAGGATGAATTGGGTGGCCACGATGATCGTATACACAGCAACCAGACCGAGGCGCGGTACAGAATAACTGAGCGAGCCAATGATGACCAAGCCAAAAAGACCGGCCGTGAACACATACCAGGGCATTGTGCTTGCGGCAGATAAATTGCCACCGCGCATAAATAACATGATGAGTGCGATTACAATGCCGCCAACCCCATACGTCACAAAGACACTTTCCAATGTGCCCATACCTTTGTCCATGATACCATTAAATTGAGCCTGGAAAACGGCCGCTACGCCGCCAATAATAACCACAAGAATAACGAAGAATGTATTTGACATTGTTATGCTCCTGTATGAATTTTGAGGGAATCTTACCGTCAAGGTTCAAAGGGCACAATGTT
>JAGRDI010000334.1 GCA_020432765.1 Anaerolineales bacterium
CTGACAAGTCTCCTCTGGTAAAATAAAAGACGCCAGTGTCCAATATATTAGATGAAAATTGCAGCAGTAACGAATGATGGCCGCGATCACGGATTGCGATGTTTTGTTGGCACGTGGCATGGGGCAAGGGGCTTATGCCGGCTTGGTACAGATGAATATCACTCCTATCCTGACGGATATAACTGATGTGGAAACGGCCGTTGTGGCCGTCATCCAAAATAAAATTGTTGATCACCCGGAGCGTTTGCATTAACATGGCGAAAAACAAGTCCCGAATCATCTGGTTATTCATCGTTTTAATCAATTGCTTTGTGCTCAGCCTGCCGGTTTTTGCCCAAGAGTCAGAACCTGATGAACCGGTTGTACAAGCGGTTTTGTTTTATTCACCTACTTGTCCACACTGCCATCAAGTCATCAAAGATGTGATGCTTGTCTTGATAGATGAATATGATACACAATTAGATGTCTTGGGTATTGATACAACAACTGAGGCCGGCAGTTATTTGTATAATTCTGCGGTCACTGCTTTTGAAGTTCCGCAGAATAGAATGGGCGTACCGACCTTGGTTGTCGGGGAAACGGTTTTGGTGGGCAGCTATGAGATTGAGCAAATGTTCCCTGAAATTCTGGATGCAAGTTTAGCGTCTGGCGGTACTGGTTGGCCGGCAATTCCTGGTTTGGCTGAAATCGTAGTTGATTTGCCTCCACCAGAAGATTCGCCATTACCCGCGACAGAACAGCCTTCTCCAATCTCCACTGCTCCTGTTGAGAGAACGGCCGCTGCTACCGATACACCCACACCCACACCAACCGCAACAGAAGCCCCAGTTTTGTCTCTGTCTGAGGTAGATCCGGCTCAAATCGACACTGCAACAGCCCAAAATCCGCCGGCGAATCCTGCCGGCTTTACCCTGGGTTGGTTTGTGTTGTTAGGACTTGTAGCTGTGACGATGGTTGCTGTTTGGAAAATCATTCGCAGTTGGCGGCATAGGGCAACATCTGCTGATACACAAGCATGGCCCACACTATGGCGCAGAGGTATGTGGCTGCTTGTGCTGCTTGGGTTGGGAGTGTCTGTTTATCTGGCCTATGTTGAAGTGACAAACGTAACGGCCGTATGTGGGCCAATCGGCGAGTGCAATGTTGTGCAAAGCAGCCCGTATGCGACTCTCCTGGGTATTCCGGTTGCTTTGTTTGGTGTACTTTTTTACCTGGCAGTTGGTGTGCTCTTATGGGTGATTTTCTCCGGCGGTGCTTGGCAGGATACGGCCGTATGGGCACTTGTTGGATTAACCGCATTGGGTGTGCTTTTTTCTATCTATCTCACATTGCTGGAACTAATGGTGATTCAGGCTATATGTGCCTGGTGTTTGACCTCGGCAGTTGTTACGGGGTTGATGTTTTTATTGACCACATTGTCACTCGGAAAACGGCCGTTATCCGTCAGCACCGCGCCGGGTCATGTGTAACAAATCTATATTAGATGGATGATGCACGAAACTCCAAAATGCTTCTTGTGGGCGGTTAGGCTTTTCCAAACTACGCCGGATCATATACACCATACGCTTTAACTCAAAGCTGGCAATTGGCACAAAAACAACCTTGCCTTGTGCCGCAGCCCAAGATGCCGCCAACGTAGACACAAACGCGACACCATATCCCGCTTCTACTGTACGTACAATTGCCTCGGCGTTGCCTAACTCCAAAAAAACGGTTAAATCGTTCAGGGAGATGTCGTGTCGAGCCAATTCGGTGAGCAAAACTCGACGTGTGCCGGAAGCAGGCTCACGCAACAGCATGGGCTCTGATAGAAGCGTTTCCGGTTCGATCCATTGTCTTAAAGCCCAGGGATGATTGACAGGTGCAATCAAAGCAATGTGATCGGTAAAAAACTCCTGGCATTCAAATTCCTCATCACACAAATCATAGCTGCTAACAACGGCCAGGTTGGCTTCCCCTTCCAGCAGTCGTGGAATGACATGTTCAGGCGTGCAACCTAAAATCTTCACCTTCACAGCAGGATGCCGCTGGCGAAAACGGGCGGCTAACTGCGGCAAAATATATTTTCCGGCTGTTGTAGAACAAGCGATCCTCAGTTCTCCCACGATTTTCTGTTGCAAAGAGGTCATCATCTCCTGCATTTCTAACGACTGATGGAGTAATTTATGCGCCCAGGGTAAAAGCAGGCGTCCGGCTTCGGTAAGATGTAGTGTGTGTCCGGAACGGTCAAACAATTCACTACCTAATTCTTGTTCGAGCACTTTGATGCGGTGGCTGATTGTGGGTTGTGTGAGATGCAAATGTTTGGCAGCTTCTGAAAAACTGAGGTTTTCCGCAGCATAAATAAATGCCTCAAGTTTGGTTAGTTCTATCATTGGATAACTCCATACTTGATTTTACCATATGACAACGGCCGTTACTCCTCATGCTCGATCACAGCCAAAACTTGTAACCAGGGCGGCTCATCGAATGGATTGCGTTCCAAGTGCATGCCCGCATTTTGCATCACTTTTTGCGAAGCAAGGTTGTCGTGTTCGGTTGTGGCGATAATGTGGTGCAGGTTTAGCTCGTTTAGTGCATAATCGATCAGGGCACGCGCCACTTCAGTGCCATACCCTTGCTTTTGATGCTGCGCAGCAATTGTCCACATCAGACCCATTTCAACGCGATCAAAACCGCCTGCTTGCCCGCCAAAATATGGGAAAACACTCAAATCTGCCACGTAAGGAACCAGCCCACAACTGCCGATCAATCCACCATTGGCTTTCAAGGTGACAGCACGATCACCGTAGGGTGGTTGGTGCAGCAGGGCCAGTTGCTGATGGTTGAGGCTGCACCATTGGATGTAGGTGTGCATGGCGGCCAATTGTTCTGTTGGGCTTTGATCGGCATTGACCCAGCCGATGGACAGGGCATTTTGGTAGGCTGTATTGGTGTCATGGGGGGTAAACGGCCGTATTCGCAACCGTTCTGTCTCTAAATTCGGCATGGTACGCATATACTACCTCGACTTTTATTCTTAACAGCTTCAAACCGACGGTTAGGTTGGTTGATTTAGCTCAATTTTAACATCTCTTTTCAGTTTTCAGCACCAAGTTCATGTCGGAAACGTGTTTTTGATCTAGGCTGGTTTGTTTTCTGCATGTGATACTGGCAGCGGCCGTTACCTTTGCGCTATAATCTTGCTTGTAAATGGAGCGTGGGCAGTTTGCTCGCGTTCATTG
>JAGRDI010000335.1 GCA_020432765.1 Anaerolineales bacterium
CTTGTTTGCGGATGTTTACTTACTAAGGTGTTGTCAGCAGAGTCAAATATAGTACGCTGATAAACGCAGATTTTTGAACCTTCTCTACAAGAAATTATCCAATCCGCGAATACTTGTGCTGAGTACAGCCGAAGTATCCGCATCCTATTTACAAATTCGCTAATCAAGTGGAGTTTGTGTGCGATTGCCAACAATCAAGGGCAGCAGTTTGGCACGCCAGAAAATGGTGTTTCCATATGATTTTGCTGGAGATGTAAATTTAGTTTTTATTGCGTTTTTACGGCGACATCAAGATAAGATCGATGGGTGGGAGCCTTTTGTGGCGCAAATCTAGGTATTTCTTGGTTAAGTACGCTTGTCAACTGCTGACACGGCGCACAACCAGCATGGTGATATCGTCGAATTGGTGTGCGCTACCCACAAATTCGGCAACGGCCGTTACCATCGCATTTTGCATTGCTTCAGCGGACGCGTGTAGATTTTTGGCCGCAACAGCTTCCATACGCCATTCGCCAAACTCTTCCTTAGCCAGATTTTGTGCTTCCGGCACCCCATCTGTATATAACATCAAAATATCACCTGGAATAAGTTGGTACGCTTTTCGTTCCCAACTCATATCGGAGAACATACCTAAAGGAATACCATTATGCGGCATCGTCATTGGTGCGGAACCGTCAGCGTGAAAAAGGTAAGTTGGATTATGACCCGCGTTGCTGTAAAGCAAACGGCCGTTTTCCAGATCAAGTACTCCATAATACAAAGTCACAAACTGTTCTGATTGTGTGTCCATGATGATGCGTTCGTTGGCTAAACGCAGCGCTTCTTCTGGATGGTCGGGATTTTGCATGGCGAACGTGCGGATTAAAGTGCGGCTGAGTGCCATATACAGCGCCGCTCCCGTGCCCTTATCAGCCACATCAGCAATCAGAATGCCGAGACGGCCGTCTTCTAGCGGAATAAAGTCATAAAAATCACCCGAAGTTTCGCGTGCGGGCACGATCGTCGCCGCGATTTCCCAGCCGGGAGCCTCAGGAATATAATTGGGCAAAAAGGTTTTTTGGATTTGGCCGGCGACTTCCAACTCCTTTGTCATGCGTTCGCTGACCAGGGTTTGTTGGAAAATCTCTTCACGATTTTGTGCCAACGCGACCTGGCTGGCGATGGATTGCATTGCTGGCAAGATAACAGAAACATCGTCGGCATTGTGCTGCTGCAACACATAGATGCCACCTAATTTTGTGCCGTCAAGGGCTTGAATAGGTACGGCCGCACCCTGGCGTGGCTGGGCATTGTTATCTTTATCGAGGGAGATGATTTGGTCGTAGGTATATTCTTCGGCATCACCTTGTTCCACTTCGGCTTTAATGCGGTCAAGTTGGGGTAACGGCCGTTTATCTACCACTGTATTCAACAAGACTTGGTCAGGCGTCAGCCAAATATGAATATCGGACTCTGGCAAAATGCGCTGACCATATTCTGCCAGCAAACCGGGCAATCCGGCCACGGTTTGATCTGGCGGCAAAGCCAGAATCGCCTTGCTGAAAGCCTCCAACTCTTGCAGCTCGCGGGTATGTATCTCATTGCGTTTGAGTGCCTCACTCAAACCACGCGCAAGCACGCTAAACAACAAAACACCAATCATAAAAAACAGGTAGACTCCGACGCCGCCTAAAGCATATAAACCGGCAGGCAAAATCGCAAACGGATAAATGGGCGCACTCACACCTATGTTTAAGGCAAAGGCACGCAGTAAACTGGGTCGTTCCGACTTGCTATCTGCAGTAGAGATTTTTGGATTGCGCAGTTTGAAAAACATGACGATAGAACTAATCAAAACCAGCACCAGCCACACAGTTAAAGACGCCATGATACCGGGTACAAGATTCGTTCCGGTAAGCCCTTCTATGGGATGTACGCCACCTAACCAGGAGTAAACCGATAACCCAATTAAACCAGCAAGGGTTGAGCCGGTGAGGGACGAGGTTAAATTACTCAAATGAAACCAACGCCAAGTGGGAGATGAGTCTTGTCGCCAACGTTGGATAAACAGCATCACATCCCCAAAGACACCTAACCACAAAGCTGAAGGGCCAAATATTAATGCTGCCGACCAGACGACAATCGCTTCGAGTGAACCGGTCGTGGCCGTAGACATGCCTTTGCGCAGTTGAACTTGCAAGCGGAAAGCATAGCGCTGTAATAAAAAGGTCACAATCAACAAAATGAATAAGGTGATGGCTTCGCCGCTAATACGTTCGAAATCGGTTACCAGAAGCAGCCAGACAAGGCCGATAAGGGCCAATGGAATGCTCCAAATGAGTGTGATAATCTGGTTTAACGCCCCGGCCCGTTCACTGTGGGGCATGGTTGCTATTTCTGGGCGTAATTTGTAGGCTAAGCGGTGTGACAATTTCGCGCTCATATTTTATTCTCCGTAACAAACGAATGCAGGTGAGGACTTGATATTGCTAACAATAAGGATGCGTTCACAAACAAACTTTGATTAGGAAACACATCTGCAATGGCTTGCGCGTTTACAAAAACACAAAGGTAAGACGGTCAAGCCCTATGGCCAAACTATTGAGGGGTCAAGGCACACCGAAAACCCAGATTGGTGCGCGACACATTCGGATCGAAGGAGTCGCGGGCGGTGACGCTGGTTTCTTCGGACGGCGAAAGCCAGGAACCACCGCGCATCGCTTTGAATTCACCTTCAAGCGGCCCCAACGGATTGGTGTCAGCTGAATCACGATAATATCGCGGATCATACCAATCGCCTACCCATTCCATGATATTGCCGGCCATATCATAGATGCCTGTGGGGGAACGGCCGTTTATATAAGTACCCACTGGTGCTGTATCTTGATGGCCATCGTCGACTTGCGCATCTCGATAATCACGCGGGCAGTTAACATCACAGTAGTTCAAATTTTGGCCGTCAAACTCATCGCCCCATGGGAATTGGTATTTAAGCCCTTCAACTGGATCAAAACCGGCCGCTTTTTCCCATTCTGCCTCTGAAGGCAGCCGTGCCTTGCGCCATGTGCAGAACGTATCTGCATCGAACCAACTGACAAAGATAACCGGGTAATCGTCAAATTTTTCATTGCCAAAGTAGCTGCCATGGAAAGAGGCGTTGGGGCTGTCAGGCGCGGCACAGACACCAGCGTCTACACATTGTGCGTATTCTTGATTGGTCACTTCGGTTTCATCTATGTAATATGCATCGAGGCGCACCAAATGGGCGGGCTGCTCGTTGCTTTGTTCACTTTCGTCGCTGCCCATACGAAAAATGCCTTCGCCGATGTAAATCATGCGTGAGCCGGTATCCGTGATCAGGGGTTCTGGCGTGGGTGTCGGCGGTTCTGTGGGGAAGGGCGAGGGTGTGGGGGTGGGGGCGATGGCGGTGAGTGCGGCAACAACGGCCGATTCGAGTGTGGCGGTGGCTTCGGCTTCGGTGATGTTGGAATTATTGTTAAATCCGCCCAAGTTAAAGACGCCAAATAAGAGTGCGAGAATGATGATGACACCCAACAGAGTTGAAAGCCCGATCATGGTACGCCGCTCTATTTGACGGCGGCGACTGGCTGGCAGGCGCGGCGCTGGCGGAGAAATGCTTTGATTGTTGTTTGTGGCAACGGCCGTTCCCGCAGTCGTTCTACGTGGTTTAGCAGTTTGTGATGCGGAAAAACCAGACGGCCGTGCCAAAGCTTTGGCAAATTCTGCGGCAGAATCATAGCGTGTATCTGGGCGAATCGACATGGCGCGTGCAGCCACCAGAGAGAGATAAGGTTCTATATCTGGATTAACTTCACGCGCAGGTTTCAGGTCTTGCAACCCACTTTCACGTTCAAGGGCATTGGGTGGTATTTGGTTGGTGAGGAGGGTGTAGAGGGTCGCGCCGAGGCTGTAGATGTCGGTAACGGCCGTTACTTCGCTTTGTGCTTGCTGTTCAGGTGCACCAAAACCATTATTATGCGGCCGTATGCCTAAGCCCGGCAGTCCTGTATCCACAAGAAAAACTGTGCCATCAGGTGTTTGACGAATATTGGCGGGCTTAATATTCAAATGTTGTTGATTTTGTGTATGCAAGTAAACCAATGGTTCACAGACAGCTTGCAGCCAGGTGATGATCAAGTCAGATGGCTGCGGCCCATATTGGTTTAAAAGGCTGGCTAAGTCGACACCGTCAATATAATCACTAACCAGATATTGTCCCACATCCTCTAATGCAAAATGGTCACGCACAGTGGGCAATTGGGGATGGTTTAAGCGGCTGAGACGGCGAGCTTCGGCACGAAAACGCTTTTGTGTTTCGATCGAGGCATCTAAATATTCCTTGATAGCCACATTACGTGCCACATTATGAGAAGCAGTTTGATCCCAGGCACGATAAACAGCTCCATAGTCACCCTGTCCTAACAGATTGACTATACGGTAACGTTTGTTGAGGATTTCACCCGGCAGTAA
>JAGRDI010000336.1:0-6791 GCA_020432765.1 Anaerolineales bacterium
GGCCGAATGTAATCGGCATTTTGCGTGGCGGCGGCAGCGGTCGCAGCCTGCTCATCAACGGCCATATGGACACGGTTGGCGTAGATGGCATGGCCGATCCGTTTAGCGGGGAAATTCGGGATGGGAAATTATACGGTCGTGGCGCCCAAGATATGAAGGCCAGTTTAGCCGCCATGCTGGGCGCCGCCAAAGCGTTAGTTGATAATAATAATCGGCCGGCCGGCGATTTGATTCTGGCTTTTGTGGTCGATGAAGAGATGTTGAGTATCGGCACGGCCGATCTCGTCAAACATGTCCGTGCCGATGCCGCCATCGTCACCGAACCAACTGACCTGACCATTTGCCGCGCCCATCGCGGCTTTATCTGGTATGAAATTGAAACGGTCGGCCGTGCCGCACATGGCAGCCGTTATTTGGAAGGCATCGACGCCAATATGCACATGGGGCGTTTTTTGGCGGATTTAGACCGCCTCGAAAAAGAACTGCGCCAACGTCCCCCGCATCCGCTGGCAGGCCCCCCTTCCCTCCATGCCTCAAAAATTCAAGGCGGCAGCGAAATCAGCGTTTATGCGGCAAACTGTCTGCTGCAAATCGAACGGCGTACGATTCCTGGCGAAACCGTGCCGCAAGCCACGGCCGAACTGCAAGCAATTATCGACCGCCTCGCCGCTGAAGACCCCACATTCAAGGCCACTCTCAAAGCGACTTTCGACCGCGACCCCTTTGAAATCAGCAGCAATGCGCCCGTTGTGCAATCTTTAGAGCGCGTCACCAGCACCCATTTAGGTCACGCTCCCCAACACAGCGGCCAAACGTTTTGGACGGATGCTGCGCTTTTGGCTGGGGCAGGCATCGATACGGTGCTCATTGGCCCCATCGGAGCGGGCTTGCACAGCGCTGAGGAATGGGTTGATTTGCAATCGGTTTATGCTTTGACGGCTATTTTGGCGGATACGGCCGTTGATTTTTGCAACTAATTTTTTTACCCCAGATTGACGCGGATTCGCACGGATAAATTTTTTGAATCCGTGTGAAATCGTGAGCATCTGTGGCAAATACTCAAGGCTTTCACTTTGACTCAAGAATCTTCTACCTTCAAAAAAACAAGCACCCACCGGCTGTCACAAAAAGAAATGCGTGCCAGCCTGCTCCTCCCCATTGGTATCACCAGCGGCATTTTGTTTATTGCTATCGTCATTGCCATCGCTTTGCCACAATATTTCAGCGTCGGGGTGGCTCTCGGTATTGGCCTAATCTTGCTGGTTTATCTTCTTTGGAGCATGCGCAAGGCAAGTTGGAAAATGCGGCTGATCGCTTTATTACTGGCCATTCCAGCCTTGATCGGGATTACAATCGGTATTCAGAGCGGATCCATGCTGCAGCCAATTATCGGGTTAAGCATAACGGCCGTTTTGTTATTCCTACAACGCCTCTTTGAAACCCCCCTCTCTTACCGCGCCGCTTATCGCAGTTTTCGGGTTGGCGACCTGGATCAGGCGCTGCTGCTGGTGAACAAGTCGATTCATGCACGGCCGGATTTTTGGGAATCATACCAACTGCGTGCCTTGATTCATTTGTCCGAAATGCGCTTTGGTCCGGCTGAAAGCGATGCCAAAAAAGCGTTAAGCCTCAAGCCGGATGCGGATGCCGTCAATAATACGCTGGGGCAGATTTATTTAGCGCAAAATCGTTTTGCAGATGCAGAAACAATGTATTTGCAAGCATTCAAACGCAAACCCCACTTTGTCCTCTACCTTTTTTACCTGGGTCTAAGCGAATTCCGCCAGCAAAAATATGCTGCCGCAGTCGAATCCTTCACTGAAACCACACACGGCACACTCCCTGATACTGCTTATGATTTACAAAATTATTATTATTTAGTGCGTGCTTTGGAAGGTTTAGAGGATACGGCCGATGCTCAGTTAGCGCAAGAAGAGATGCGCCAATTCGGGGATGGGTTACGGCCGTTGCAGCGTCGTCTTGCCGAACAGCCCAACTTCCCCCACCTAGAACTGCTGCGTGCCGATCTGGCAGATTTAGAAAAAAGATTGGGGTAAAAGATTTGCCAACTTTTATTAAAAGTTGACAAATCTCTCTAAATGTTAAATTCTATTGGCGCATGAAAAAATCGAGGAAACTGCGCGGTTTTACTGGTTTATATTGTGTCAGCGGTTCATCCTGAATACAACTATCCATATCGGCATGTGGTGCGGGTTCATCGGTACGGGTTAAACGAATATCATCAATAAAGAAATCTTTAACCAATGGATATTTGCTTTTCACACGCACATCGATCTTGGTAATACCATCTTCAGGCACCGTGAAAATCTGCTCATGTTTGCACCAATGACGATCACCCATATGCTCGGCTCTGGCCCAGGCACCGATATCATTAACCCATAAACTAGATTCAGCCGACCATGGATCAGTATCGCCATGGAGATGCACACGCACAGGCAGGGTTACGCGCATTTCAGTCCCTGGCTCTAATCCAGAGATGGTCTGGCTGAGTTCCGAACCAAACGCCTGGCCGGAAAACAGTTTGTAAACATATTCGCCATCGAGAATCAGTGCATCCGGTCCACCCGGCTGTTCATCGGCAGGCAGTTGTGACATATGTTTATGCACACATTCACACACACCAGTGGCTAAATCAGGCGAATCAAACAATGGATCTCCAGGCTGCACCCAATATAATGCCCAATCAATTGGTTTTTGGTTACCAAATGCGATTGTATTCCAACCTTCTTCAAATGAGCCGTTATCCAGGCCATGATTGGGATCGACAGGGGTGGCGGTTATCGTCGGTGTTGGCGTCATAGTGGGTGTGATCGTCGCCGTGGGTGTTATGGTTGCCGTCGGCGTGGGGCTGTCAACAGGGCCTACGATAAGCGGTAAGAAAGAATCTTCAGCCGCTTCATCAGCATATGAAATCTGATTGCCCTTCTTGCCAAATACGAAAAAAGTGGCCAAGAGCAGTAATGTCGGTAATCCGACCAGAAAAAGTAATTGTTTCCATCTATTGCGCACGAATTGTCTCCTTATGATTCCTTTTAAGTTGTTGGAGTCTGGCGAATTCTAGACTTGTCAGGTTTCTACCACGAGTGGAATGTGAGCAAATTGATCATAAAACCCGACAACTCTCCTCCGGTAAAATATAAAACACCAGTGTCCAGCAAGTTGGTTCGCTGCATAGATTATACAGTGAGTTCGGCCGTTTCATGTGAAAAATTGGTGGAATTCATAAATCCGGCCTCAAGGGGTGCCAGTGAATTTTTAAAACGCAGCAAAAATCTTGCCCACAAGCAGGCAACGCTTTACAATCCTGTTATGCTAAAAACTATACAACATATGGGATTAAAATGCGTGCAGTTAGCCAATGAAACTCTTTCAATGCTAATTACACAATCAGTTGGTCCGCGCATTATTACCTTACAATTGAATGCCGGCGAAAACCTGTTTGCGCAACTGCCAGATACGGTTATTGAAACGCCAGGTATGGAATCATTTCATCTGTGGGGCGGCCATCGTTTGTGGCATGCACCGGAAATCAACACACGTACCTATTTACCCGACAACCTGCCTGTCAAAATCAAACAGATTTCAGATGGTTTACAAGTCGAACAAGCGCTTGAAACGGCTACCGGCCTGCAAAAAACGTTAAAAATCACCCTCCCCGATAACAGTGCTACAGTGATTGTCGAACACAACGTGACTAATCATGGCTTATGGCCAGTGACCTGCGCATTGTGGGCAATCACACAAATGCGTCCAGGCGGCACGGCCGTTCTGCCCCAACGCACTGCTTTGTCCGACAAAGCCGGTTTACAACCTAATCGTCCTTTGATCTTATGGCCTTACACAGATATCAACAACCCGCATGTCACCTGGGGCAACAAAGCAATCTTATTCACGGCCAACATGACAGATGGGGCCTTTAAGGTTGGCTTTCCCAACCCCCATGGCTGGTTGGCCTACCATTTGAACGACACCCTCTTTGTTAAACAAGCGGATTATGACACAACGGCCGTTTACCTCGATTATGGCGCTTCAACCCAAGTGTATTGCAATTCTGATTTTCTGGAACTGGAAACGCTTAGCCCAGAAACCACGATTGAACCGGGGGCAACGGCCGTACACCGCGAAACCTGGCAGCTCTTCCCAAACATTAAAAAACCAACCAACGAAGCTGCAGCCGTTGCGTTAGCAGCAAAAATCGGATTATCCATTTAACAATGAAAACCACATTCGTAGCCACAAATGCGTATCAACAAAAAGAAGCCGCCGCAATCAAACAATTCAACGATTTGCTTGCCGCAAACCAAAGCATCTCACTTAAAAAAAACAACAAACATATTTTCAAAGAGCGCGACAAAAAACCAAATTTAGACCTACGGCATTTTAATCATGTGATCAGCATTGACAGTGACAAAAACATCGCCTCCGTCGAAGGCATGACCTCCTTCTACGATCTCGTCGCAGCTACATTACCGCTCAACCTGATGCCACAAGCAGTCCCCGAACTCAGATCTATCACTGTTGGTGGCGCTGTTGCCGGTTTAGGTGGCCAATCTTCTAGCTTCAAATTCGGTCTCATCCACGAAATGGTCACTGAATTTGATCTGCTCACCGGCGAAGGCAAAGTCATCCACTGTTCGCCCCAATCCAATGCCGATATTTTTTATATGCTGCCCAACTCCTATGGCTCCCTGGGATATATCTTGAAATGCAAGATAAAGCTCAACAAAGTATTGCCCTACGTAAAATTACAGTACATTCGCTTTTCAACGGCCGTAGAATTCTTTAACGCGATGGCCGCTGCAGTTAAAGCCAGTACTGTAGACTTTATAGAAGGGGTAAGCTTCGCACCCAACGAATATATCCTGCTGTTAGGAGATTTCAAGCCAACCTTACCAGTAGGAGAGACCAATCTAATCCCCTTGCAATTTCCCTTTTTTAAGAGCATCCGGGATGCAAATGTAAGCGAAAAGCATCTTACCATCAAAGATTACATCTGGCGCTGGGACCCAGACGCCTTTTGGGCGACTGATCAGAAAAATGTGATTGGCTCTGTGCTTTTAAACCCCCTCTTCAGAAAAACGTTCGGCCCAACCATTTTGCGCTCAGATAGGCTGATTAAATTAGGCAAACTCCGCAATCGCTTACGCAAAAAGGGGGATGCCCGCTTGATTTTTCTTGAATCAAAACGCAAAGAAGCGTTGATTCAAGATGCGGCAATCCCTTTTGCCGCCGCTGCCGAATTTGATACCTGGCTGGCAAAAGAACTAAACATATTTCCGTTATGGTATTGTCCTGTCAAAACGACCAAACCGCTCGGCACTTACCCGCTCTACAATCCCGAATCTGAATTTGTGCTTGATTTTGGTTTTTATATCTCCATGGAACTCGAAAATGACATGGAAGATTACCATTACAACAAACAAATCGAACAAAAACTTTTGGAATATCACGGGTTAAAGTGCCTCTACTCGGATACATTCTTTAGTGAAAGTCAGTTCTGGTCGATCTATAACAAATCAAAATACGACCAGGTCAAAACCAAATACGATCCCAACAATACCTTTCTCAACTTATTTGATAAAGTAATCAATAAGCCTTGACATGCAAACGCACCCCCTATTCCATACCCTATCCGTAACCGAAACAGTGGATGCTCTGAAAAGCAGCAGCGCCCAAGGGCTTTCTGAAGCTGAGGTACAAAAACGCCAACAGCAGTTTGGCCCCAATGAACTCATCGAAAAAGGAGGCAAACACCCCCTGCGTTTGCTTTGGGAACAAGTCAGCAGTGTCATGGTGCTTATCCTGATTGCTGCGGCTGTCGTTTCCGCTTTGCTGGGACAAGTCACCGAAGCAGTCGCTATTGGTGCGATTGTGGTGTTGTTTGTGATCCTCGGCTTTGTACAGGAATATCGTGCCGAAAAAGCGATGGCAGCCTTGAAAAAATTGGCCGTACCATTGGTGCGTGTGCGCCGCGCCGGACAGTTAGTGGAACTATCCGCGCAAGAACTGGTTCCCGGAGACATTATTCTTTTGGAAGCGGGCAATGCCATTCCTGCCGATGCGCGAGTCGTCGAGAGCGCTAATTTGCGTGTGCAAGAAGCGGCGCTAACAGGTGAATCGGAAGCGGTAGAAAAACAAACGGCCGTTATCCCCAAACCAGACCTCCCCCTCGGCGACCGGCTCAATATGCTCTACCTGGGTACCAATGTCACCTATGGGCGCGGAACGGCCGTTATCACCGCCACCGGCATGAACACTGAACTGGGCAAAATCGCCACGCTCATCCAAGGGGTGCAAGATGATCCCACCCCCTTGCAAAAGCAGCTCGACAGTGTTGGGCGCATCCTGGCTTTAGCTGGAATCGCGGTTGCTGTGTTGGTATTGATCATTGGCGTTGTAGCCGGTGAATCTTTGGAAGAGATGTTCTTAACGGCCGTTTCCGTTGCTGTTGCCGTGGTACCCGAAGGATTACCTGCCGTTGTCACTATTACCCTGGCATTGGGTGCCCAGCGTATGCTGCGCCGCAGCGCCCTCATCCGCAAACTGCCGGCGGTGGAAACGCTCGGCTCAGTCACAGTCATCTGTTCCGACAAAACCGGTACCCTTACGATCAACCGCATGACCGTTACCGTCATTGATGTCGCTGGTCATTTTCTGGAACTGGCAGGTACAGACGAGCAAGCCCCCGCTTACCTCAAGTTAGCCGACACCCCTGACGACTTATTTACCAACCGCCCCCCTGCAATTGGCTTGACTTTGGCCGCCGGTGC
>JAGRDI010000336.1:6839-8522 GCA_020432765.1 Anaerolineales bacterium
GGTCATGGGTGACCCCACCGAAGGGGCTTTGCTAGTGGCCGCACAGCAAGCTGGTGTCACGCGCACCGGACTCGAAACAGCGCTGCCGCGCGTAGCTGAGCTGCCTTTTGATTCTGAGCGCAAACGCATGACAACTGTGCATGAACTGGCGGCTAATGCGGATTTGCTGCCAGTCTCCGTGCGTCAACTACCAGGCAGCGATGCCCCCTATGTCGCCTTCACCAAAGGGGCGGTGGATGGCATGTTGGCGATTACAAATCAAGTTTGGAATGGCAGCCAGACCATCCCGCTGGATGAAGCGTGGCGCACACGTATCGACATTGCCAACACAGAAATGGCCCAAAAAGGGATGCGTGTTTTAGGATTGGCTTTGCAACAGCTCAATACACCCGATGAAACTTTAGAGCAAGATTTAATCTTTATCGGACTGGTGGGCATGATTGATCCACCACGACCAGAAGTGAAAACGGCCGTTGCGACCGCCAAAGCCGCCGGCATCCGACCCATCATGATAACCGGTGACCATCCCTTAACAGCCCGTTTTATAGCGCATGATCTCGGCATTAGTGAAAACGGCCGTGTCAAAACCGGTCAAAATCTAGATCAGATGACACCTGATGAATTAACCCAAGCGGTCAATGACGTTTCTATTTTCGCACGGGTTTCGCCAGAGCATAAATTGCGCATCGTCGAGGCACTGCAAAATCAGGGTCAGATTGTGGCCATGACCGGCGACGGCGTCAATGATTCGCCCGCCCTGCGCAAAGCTGATATCGGCGTGGCAATGGGCATCACCGGCACAGATGTGTCCAAAGAAGCGTCTGAGATGGTGCTGCTGGACGACAACTTTGCCACTATCATCGCCGCCGTAGAAGAAGGGCGTGTCATCTTCGACAATATCCGCCGCTTCGTGAAGTTTTCTATCGCCGGCAATTTGGGCAAGGTGTTGGTAATGCTGGCAACACCGTTGTTTGGCATTGCCGTGGCACTAGAGCCGCTGCAGCTGCTTTGGCTCAACCTGCTCACCGACGGGCTGCTGGGTTTGGGGATGGGCGTTGAACAGGCAGAAAAAGGGATCATGCAGCGTCCACCGCGCCAACCGCAAGCCAGCCTGTTCAACGAAGGACTGGGCCGCCACATTATCTGGGTCGGTATGTTAATTGGACTTGTCGGTCTGGCAGTTGCCGCAGTTTTTTATGATCCGGCTCATCCCAAAGACCAGACCTGGCAAACGATGCTGTTCACGACACTGGCATTCTTGCAAGTCGGGCAGGCACTGGCTTCGCGTTCCAACCGCGAATCGTTCTTTAAGCTGGGCTGGCGCAGCAATCCAACGTTAATCTGGCTGATTCTGGTGGTGGTAACGCTGCAATTGTTGGTAATTTATTTGCCCGCACTGGAAAGCTTCTTCCATGTCGATCCGCTCACTCTATTGGAACTGCTGGTATGTATTGTGGCCGGCAGCCTGGCTTTTTGGGCGATTGAGATAGAGAAATGGTGGCTGCGGAGAAACGGCCGTTAGTTGGTTTCATCTTTCGCAAAGAACTCTTGCAAGAACTGATGGATGAATAAGTAACCGCCGCCAACTCGGTGCAAGATGTATCCTCAGGCCAGACTCTGTGAGACATCACCCGACATAGTCCTGTCTCGTGATTCAATCTGCATCACCGCCGGGATAAACAA
>JAGRDI010000337.1 GCA_020432765.1 Anaerolineales bacterium
ACCGCTTGGCGCGTGATTCTGAATTAACGTTGGCCGAGGCCGAAAATTATATCAAGGAATATTTTGAACGTTTTCCCGGCATTCGCACTTATCTGGATGCGACGAAAGAGATGGCACAGAAGGAAGGATATGTGGAGACCTTGTTAGGGCGGCGGCGCTATTTTCCGATTTTTAAGGCGCCGGATGGCGGACGTAATCAGCAGCTACGTGCGCGGGCTGAACGTGAAGCTGTTAATCATCCCATCCAAGGTACGGCCGCCGACATCATCAAAATTGCCATGATCCGACTGGATAAAGTGCTCAAAAACTTTCAGGCACGCATGGTGTTACAAGTACATGATGAATTGGTTTTAGAGATGCCACAAGAAGAATTGGCTGAGGTGCAGCCACTAATGGTTGAAATCATGTCCAATGCATTTAAGTTGGATGTGCCCCTGAAGGTAGATGCCAGTTCTGGTGTTAATTGGTTGGAACTGAAAGCATAATGAGCAACGGCCGTTTATTTCCCAACATCCCAGAAGAAGTCCCACAGCGTAACAATCGTTTTTCCCTTGCTTTGGGCCAGGGGTATTTTCGTGTTACCGGCTGGCGCGTATCAGGTAATTTTCCGCAGTTAAGTAAATTCCTGATCATCGTTGCCCCCCACACCTCAAACTGGGATTTTATGATTGCAGCCGGTGCAATATTTGGCCTGGACCTGCGTATCAGATTTATGGTTAAACATACTTTGTTTTGGGAGCCTTTTGGTACTTATTTGCGTTGGGTGGGGGGGATTCCGATAGATCGACGGGCTGAATTTGGGGTAGTGGGTGAAGCAGTAAAAGCTTATCAGTCCAATGACAAATTTGTGTTAGGCATTACGCCCGAAGGCACGCGCAAAAAAGTAAAGCAATGGAAAACTGGCTTTTACCGGATTGCTGTTGGCGCGAACGTGCCGATCGTGCCTGTGGCATTTGATTACGGCCGTAAAGTTGTTGATCTCATGCCACCTTTTTACCCAACCGGCGATATAGAGAACGATATGGTGGTGATTAAAGGCTTTTTTGAGGATGTGCAGGGCAAACATGGCAAGGCGTTTTAACTTTATGCCAGGATGAGGTCAAACCGTGGGGAAGGCCATTGATTTCGACAAGCTCAGCCAACTCCGTCACGATCTTTGTGATGTTATTCTTGGAAATGGATGACGGCCGTTTTTCCAAAACTTTCACCATAGATTCCCACTGCCTCTAAAGGCATCTCAATCGCGCCTGACCATAAATACTCCCCATTGATGCGCACTGTCACGAACCCGTCTGCTGCCACTTCTACCCCAATTTCGTTTGCATTATTGCCAGTTTGGATATGCGGCCATGTTTGCCAGGGTAGAAAAGTTGTTGCTTGCGCCCCTGTTTGCCACACAGATAAATAGCCGGTTGGCGCAACGGCGACCGCGAAATAGGCATTGTTTGTGCCCAGCAATAAACCATAACCACTATCAACCTCACCACTTTGCAAATTTGCTGTTAAATTTATTAAATAAGGCGGGGATGGCAGATTTGTTTGCCAGATGATGGTTTGACTTTCGGGATCAACGCTAAGTGTGATTGGGGGGATTTTGACGCTATTTATTTCTGGTGGGATTGGATCAAACAGCCCAATGGCGATGAGGAATATGGTGATGCAGATGAGGGTAAACAAGGCAACGGCCGTCCGGTGTAACCAACGGCCGTAATAATTGATTGTATGCCTTCCTGTGTCAGCCACGAATAATTTGGATATTATGCATGGGGAACAGTAGGCACCGTAAAGTTAAAGCTGGCTCCGCCACCCGGCGTTTCATCTACCCAAATTTGCCCACCATGTGCCTCAACTGCCAGGCGGCAAAATGCCAATCCCAAACCTAATCCTCTGGATGTTGGGCTGTTATTGATGCGCTGGAATTTTTCGAACACGGTTTTGTGATATTTTTCGGGGATACCTTGTCCCTGGTCGCTAACCGTGATCAAGGCCATGCCTGAAATTAGCGCTGGTTGGATACGTAGTATGATCGCCTGCGTTCCAACGCTATATTTCAAACCATTATCAAGCAAGTTCAACAAAACACGCCGGATCATCCCTTCCTCAACAAAAAGCTGGGGCACATTTGGATCAATTTCGCGGATGAAATTCACTTCACGTTTTTCGAAATTTGGTCGTTCGATCTCATAAACAAGCTCAACTAATTCCGCCACATCAACATATTCCTGTTTTGAAATTGGGTGACCTGCTTCCAAACGACTGATATCCATGAGAGATTGAACGAGCGTTTGAAGATGGTTGCTGCTGCGTGTAGCAATATCTAACATGGTTACTAATGTATCATCACTACCTTCTGGAATCTCGTTCTTAATCAACTCTAGGCTGGAAATAACGTTGCCCAAAGGACTTTGTAGGTCATGAACAAGCATGGCCGTCAGATCTTGACGCATTTCTTCTAGCTCTACTTGTTTGGTTATATCGTGATGAATCCATTGAAAGATTTGGTTATTTGCGTACTTGGCTAATTTGCCATAAACCTCAACGTACAATGGCTTATGCCGTGTTTTTGTGATAATCCGGCTGGTTGAAAAGTATGCTTCGTGATTTTGTAACTGTTTTGGGTCTGGGAATTTAAGATCATCGGCATGTAAATCAACAATCGTCATTTGCAGCAGTTCTTCACGATCATACTCAAAAAGTTCAAATGCGCGTTGATTGGCTTCAATAATTTGGCCCTGCAAGTTTGTTAGAATGATGGGATCAACACTATCCTGAAATAGGCTCAAGTAGCGTGACTCTGCTTCTTGGGCGCGTGCATTTTCGATCGCATAAGCCGCTTTCTCAGTGATAGCAGTAAGGGCAAAAGCATCAATTTGTCCAAATTGAGCTTCGCCAGCTTTGATTACCGTGATTGTCCCGATTACTTGTTGGCGTGCAATAATGGGTGCACTGATAGCGGATAATATTTCTTGTGTAGGGCGAAAATCTGATCGAATTAACCAGCGCGGATCTGTGAGACAATTGTCGACAATGACGGTTTCACGCTGCCGGACTGCCCAACCCGCCAGGCCATCGTCAATAACTGCTTGTAATTTGTCGGTTGAGTGTACGCCCGGAAAATCAGGATTAACAACCCAACTATATTCAACCTTAAGACTTTCTGGATTGAAGATAATAATGCTGCCGATAGAAGCAGTTAAGCTTTCAATGGTTAATTGCAAGATGCGTGGCAGCATTTTTTCTACGGACAATCCTTCTTCTTCTAACAGCGTGAGTGCTGCATTAACTGCATATATCACACGTAGTTGCTGGTTATCCTCTAGCAGTATATTGGATGGGTTGGGAGAATATTCCATAGTAAGTTTAGGTGAGGCGTAGGTTAGGTTGGACATCTAGGGTAAGAGGATCACGACGGCCGTTTATAAAATGCCAATGTGCGGCGGCAGCGATCATCGCGGCGTTATCAGTGCACAACAAAGGCGGTGGGAAGCGGACAGGAATGTCAAGCGTCTCGCGCATTGTTTGACGCAAAGCTGAGTTGGCGGAAACACCACCAGCTAAATGAACGGCCGTAACTGCATGATCTTCAGCTGCTTGAACCGTTTTGCTTACCAATGAATCTACCGCTGCTGCCTGAAAACTGGCGGCCAGATCATTAACTGGTAAACGTCCTGCACTAAAATTTTTAGTTTGACGTAAAACGGCCGTTTTTAAGCCGCTAAAACTAAAATCATACCCATATTCACGCTGTGCAATAGCACGTGGAAAGCGATAACTGGTCGGATTGCCTGCGGTTGCAGCCGCATCAATTGCGGGGCCGCCCGGATACGGTAAACCTAATAAACGGCCCACTTTATCAAACGCTTCACCTGCCGCGTCATCTAAAGTGCCGCCCAAATGTTCATACTGATCATGTCCGCGCATGAGATAAAGTTCTGTATGCCCGCCACTGACGACCAGGGTCAGAATCGGAAACTCAATTTCATCAACAGCTTCTGTAAGCCAAAGTGAATAAATGTGTCCTTCGATATGATTGATACCCAAAAAAGGTTTTTGGCGTGCAACGGCTAATCCCTTGGCGACATTGACGCCGACCAACAACGAACCCACTAACCCTGGTCCAGCTGTGACTGCAATACAGTCGAGATCGTCATAACCAAAGTAAGCTTCGCGCATAGCCTGATCGACCACAGCATGGATTACTTCAATGTGTTTACGCGAAGCAACTTCAGGAAATACCCCGCCATAGCGGGAATGGAGTTTGGTTTGGCTGGCGATGATATTGCTGCGAATTGTTTTGCCATTTTCGACCACAGCAGCGGCCGTTTCATCACATGATGTCTCAATAGCGAGAATCCGCGTATCTTGTACCTTCGTCATAAAATGGATGATACCTTTGCCGATACTGCTTTGGCAACAAAATAGTACTAATTTCCTATAAAAACCTTTATTAGCGCGTCTAACAAAGATTTTTCCTGATGTACCAATACGGTGCGGGGGTCAACTACTAGATGACCATCTTGAATACGACTAATGACTGGGATATCGGCCGCCCGCAAATCTGATGCAGCTTTTTCTACATTTTTACTATCAATAACAATCAGTTTAGTCGCTAAACTCGTTCCTGGCAAGCTGCCACCACCAACACGTGATTCTCCAGCAAGCAGGTTCGCTTTGATGCCGTTTTCCTTTAATCTTTTTTGCCAGATAACGGCCGTTTTTTCAATATCCGCCAATGAGCGTGACAACATCTGCCAGAGGGGCACAGCTTGTAAAACATCGCCGGTTAAATAATGGGTTAAAGTGGCAGAAAGAGCTGCTAAACAGAGTTTATCGCTGCGCACAGCACGCGCTAGAGGATGGCGGCGGATTTGGTTAATCAAAAGCTTTGACCCACACAAAATACCTGCTTGAGGGCCACCCAATAATTTGTCGCCACTAAAAGCAATCACATCCACGCCGGCAGCCAGACCGTCTGGTACGGTTGGCTCTGGCTCCAGACCAAAGGGCGCGACATCTAATAATGCGCCGCTGCCTTGATCAAACAGCAGCAAAATGTTATTGGCATGCGCTAATGCGGCTAATTCATCAAGGGCGGGTGTAGTGGTGAAGCCGATGATTTTGTAGTTGGAATGATGGGCCACCAAAATAGCGGCTGTATCTGGAGTAATGGCATTCGCATAGTCGTGGATATGGGTGCGGTTGGTTGTGCCGACTTCGACGAGCTTGGCACCAGATTGAGCCATTACATCGGGAATGCGAAAGCCGCCGCCGATTTCAACCAATTGACCACGGCTGATAATGACTTCTTTGCCCTGGCATAAGGCCATGAGCATGAGCAGAACGGCCGCTGCATTATTGTTGACGACAAAGGCTGCGTCTGTGCCCGTTAGGCGTTGCAGCAGCTTATCTGCATGCACAGTGCGCGAGCCACGTTTGCCGCTGACAATATCATATTCGAGTGTTGAGTAATCAAGGGCAGCCGCGTTCGTGGCGGCAATGGCAGATGCACTGAGCGGGGCGCGTCCTAGATTGGTATGCAGGATAATGCCGGTGGCGTTAATGACGGGTCGCAAAGTAGGGGCTAAAATGTTTTCTAGCCAATCATGGGCAGTTTGTACGATTGTGTCTGGGGTGGCAACGGCCGTTGCGTTTCCTTCCAATATTGCTTGACGCTGCTCATCGAGTATGCTGCGCAGCGCTTCTACGGTCAGGGAACGGCCGTATGCTGCCAGCAAATCACCAGTAAGGGGGTGTTGCAACAGTTTGTCGATACTAGGTAAATCACGAAGGCTTGGTGTTGATGTCATAAGTCTTGTGTTATTGATGCACGGTGGCTGTACGTGTGCGTACTTGCAAAAGGAATTCAAAAAGGATAAAGATGACTGCGACTAAAACCGCAATGGCAAATCCCAAGAGACGATTCATTTGTAACCAAACACAAAAAGTCGCCCACAAGCCAACCCACATTGATTGACGCAGCACAATAAAGAATTCAGGGACGGCCGTATCACTGTGTACACCAAAACGTTTATTCAAAAAATAAGCAATGGGCAGGCAAATCCCTGTCACAGCCAACATCACTGCCGCCAAGAAAGCGAAAATCGCCTCATTATTAGCCGCACCCATCAACGAACCCGCATCGGCAACACCTAGAGCGGTTGCACGTACCAGATCAAGGCGTGCAACGTCAAATGGCCACCAACGATCGACGATATGATTCATGGTGATCAGCCCAAGAGCAAAAAGCCCCATTCCCATGATTAATGCTGGCAAAACGCCTAACTTTGAAAATATATTGCGCATCAATTCTAAGATTAGCCCAAAAATGTCCTGGATGTCAACCTACCGGTACAGGTTCAAATATTTTATTGCTGCAAGATATAAAGCAAAGCCGTGCCATATGCTTCAGAGGCTGTAGCGCCATCAAACTCAATTGGTATGCCATCTATTCCAATTGTACAGCAGTAACCGCTTGTTGTGTGCGCGAGTGTTAACACCGGTGGTGTTTGGTCTGTAAGGGCAGTTTGAATGGCTGTACGCAGCTGTGTTTCAGTAGGCATCCAGACCACTTCGGTTGTCATGATATAATCCAAAGCCCATTCGGCGGCACCATGAAAGGTGACAACCGGCCAACCGCGGAAAAGATCAAGATTGGCTTGCATGTCGGAAATCACAAACACGCGCTCATCCATACCGCGATCAGGAATAACAAAAAAGTCGAGTGATTGTGACTGCCAAACAAGTCCGGCAGCTTTTAGTTCGCGTGCTAATTTTAATGAAATCATGGTATTGCATTTGCTTCCATTCAGGCTCAACATTATGATCTAATCACATGGATGAGCTTCCGGCTAAATTTACGCACCTCAAAGTGCATTCATATTATACCCTGCTTGGTGCCACAGCGTCGGTTGAAATGTTGGTCAACCAGGCAGTTTCTCATGGTTTTCAGGCGTTAGCCCTGACAGACACCAATGTTTTATATGGCGCTGTGGTTTTTGCGCGGGCTTGTCGTGCGGCAAATATCAAACCGATTATTGGTATGACAGTGAATATGGCAGCATTACCTGACGCGCCAGTATTGGAAAAGGCTGTTTCCGAAGGGTCACCACAGATCACCTTACTTGCCAAAAATCCAACTGGCTATCGCTCCTTGTGCCAACTCTCATCTGTGCTGCAATCAAATATGGAACGCACTCCTAAAAACGAAGTTAACTGGTCACTTTTAGATCAGCACAGTGCGGGTTTGATTTGCCTTTCTGGCGGGCGTGAGGGTTGGATTGAGCGTTATATTCGTGCAGAATACCCTGCAACGGCCGTTCGCATCGCTTCGCGCCTGGGCGGCATTTTTGCAAATCAAGCATTTCTTAGTTTTAGCCCACACAGACAACATGATCAAGTTGCCATGCAAAGTTTGCGTATTGGTGAGCGCTTTGGCTTACAGCCTGTTGCTGTACAGCCAGTCTATTGTTTGTCTGCTGCCGAACATGAGCAGCTGCGCTTGTTACACACGATCGCACGCAACGGCCGTATCGCAGATACCATCGTGCCACAAACCAGTCAGGCAATCTGGCGTTCGCCGCAGGAAATGTTAGAGATTTATTCAGACTATCCTGAAATGTTGACGCGTGGGGCGGAAATTGTGGAGGAATGTGAGGATGTGCTGCCGGACGGCCGTGCCATCTGGCCTAATCTCAAATTATCTGATGCCCAATCTCCTGATGAGGCCTTGGCCATAGCAGCCACAACTGGTTTAGAAATCCATTTTGATAACCCATCTGATCTAAAATTAACCAAACGCCTTGAGCGTGAATTAAATTCCATTAAACAACATGGTTTTGCGCCCCTTTTTCTAATTGTGGCAGACATCGCCAATTATGCGCGTCAGACCGAGATTCCGATGAACACGCGTGGCAGTGTCGCAAATTCTCTAGTGGCCTATTGTATTGGCATAACCAATGTGGACCCCATCGCACATGAGCTGCTCTTTGAACGTTTTCTGAACCCCGCACGCGCCAATCTGCCCGATATCGACCTTGACTTTTGTAGTCGTCGTCGTGATGAAGTGTTGGCTTATGTGCGCAGAACCTATGGCGAGGAACGGGTCGCTTTAGTGGCTACTGTGAGTACCATGCAGCCCAAATCAGCGGTGCGCGAAACAGCCAAGGCATATGGATTACCAGAAGCACGCACCAAAAAATTGAGTGCCCTGTGGCCGCATCATTGGCATCCAGACCCACGCAGGCGCGACAAGCAGGATATAGGAGAGGTCATAAAGGAGCTGGAAGACCCGTTTGAACGTGCGATTATGTTAGCGGCGGCAGCTCTGATTGGTGCACCGCACCATCTCAGCGTACATCCTGGTGGTGTTGTGATTACACCCGGTCCTTTGACTGCTGTCGTGCCTGTACAGATGGCACCCAAGGGTTTTTTGATTACACAATATGATTACAAAGATTTAGAGACGATTGGTTTGCCCAAGATCGATTTGTTGGGTATTCGTGCTTTGACTGTGTTGGCAGATACGGCCGTTGCCATCCAAGCTGCCGACCCCGATTTTCATTTGAGCACGATTCCACTCAACGATCCCCAAACTCGCGATTTGCTCACACGCGGTGATACGATTGGTGTGTTCCAATGTGAATCTTCAGGTGCCCAGCGTACTTTACGCCAATTAAAAGCTAAATCTGTGCATGACCTGGCCGTGGCTAATGCTTTTTTTAAACCCGGCCCGGCCACTGGCGGTATGGCAAAGGCGTTTGTACGCCGATATCGTGGTGAAGAGGTTGTGACTTACTTGCATCCGACATTAGAGCCAATTCTCAGTTCCACACAAGGCGTGTTGTTATTTCAAGAACAGGTTTTGCGCATAGCCACTGAAATTGCCGGTTTGAGCTGGGCACAAGCTGACAATTTGCGGCACGGCATGAGCAAATTCCAGTCCGCGCAGATGGCAGCGCTGGCGCGTCAATTCCAATTTGGCTGCTGTCGTCCAGCACCAAAAGGGCCCGGATTGAGCCGTGAGCAGGCGCGGACTTTATGGGAGCAGGTGATGGCGTTTGCCGGATATGGCTTTAACCAAGGACATGCCACCGCTTATGCAGATGTCAGCTATCGATCTGCCTTTTTGAAAACTCATTATCCGGCTGAGTTTTTATGTGCGCGTCTGGCCGATCATGGCGGCTTTCATCATCCAGCGATTTATATGGCTGAAGCGCGGCGTTTGGAAATCAAAGTGATGCCACCGCATGTCAACAAAAGTGGCAGTAAATTTACACTCACAAAGGAAGATGATGACAAAGGACTGGCAGCGCCAACTTTGTGGATGGGATTAGGTCAGGTGCGTGACTTGCGCCGTAAATCTGTAACCGCTATTTCAGCTGGTCGGGCAGATGGCGCGTACACAAGTTTGCGAGATTTGGTGCAGCGTGTCGCGTTACAACCTAAAGAAGTGCTGCATTTGATTCAATGTGGCGCTTTAGATGGTTTGGCAGCGAGCCGGACTGCTTTGTTAGCTGAAGCTGAGCCGCTGGCGCGGGCTGGCAGTGTACGTCAATTGGCTTTTGATTTTGCCGTACAAACAGCTGCCCCTCCCGAATCCTCAGCCCAATGTCTGAACTGGGAAAAACATCTACTCGGTTTGCCGGTTAGTGTGCATCCGTTGGATTTGGTTGTTGTGCCCGAAACGGCCGTTGCTCTGGCTGATTTGCCTACAATGCGCGACAAATTAGTGACGGTGTGTGGCACACGTTTGCCAGGTTGGACAGGCAGCAAAGGCTTCTTTCTGGGGGATAGAACTCATTTTGTGATTGTGAAAACTGGCCGGGGATTGGGAATTGACAATAAACGTGTTCCATGGCAGCCTTTACAGCTAAACGGCCGTTGGCGTATTGACGAATGGGGTGATGGTTGGTTTCAGGCTGAATCTGCAGCAATAATGGTGGGGTGAGTTTGGGCCACGAATTTCACGCATGACACGAATTTTGGTCGTATTAATTCGTGCAATTTGTGTAATTCGTGGCAGTTCTTTATTTAACGTTGACGTTCTAGGACGAGGTCAACGAGGCGGTAAAGTTCGGTGCGTGCGGCGGATGACGGCACGGATTCAAGCGCAGTTTTTGCGCGTTGTGCCATTTCTACGGCTTGTATTTTAGCAATTTCGACTGCACCAGATTCGCGCAACTGCGCCATCATTTGTTGGAAAGGGTCTGCGGGATTCGCAACGGCCGTTGCCGATATCGTCGTTTGTGCCAAAGCAACACCATCAGGGGTATGTTCGCTGATTCCATTTGAACCTTGTGCAACCATTACACCACGACCTTGTATGACATCAATACCCACGGGTTTGCCCATCTCTTCAGGGTCGCCGACAATATCTAAAATATCATCAACAATTTGGAAGGTTAAGCCCAGGTTATAAGCATAACTGCTTAATGCTTGGACAATATCTTCATCATCTGTTGCCAATAAAGCACCCATATGTGCAGCGGCGTCAAACAGACTGGCCGTTTTCAAGGCAATAATACGCTTATAGGTTTCGCGGTCAATTGTGCCGGATTTTGCGGCAGCGGCTTGCAGGGTTTCACCCTCTACCAATTCTGAGGTAGCTTTAGCCATGATAATGTTGAATTCTGGTCCATAAGGAGCCATCAACTCGTACACTTTTGTGAATAAATAGTCGCCGGTCAGCAAGGCAAAGGTTCGTCCCCAAATCGAGTGGATAGTGGCTTTGCCGCGTCGTGTGAGGCTGTGGTCGTTAATATCATCGTGAACAAGAGTGGCCGTGTGTACCATCTCAACGGCCGTTGCCACAGGTATCACAGCATCCAGATCGTGACCGCCGGCAGCTAAATAAGCCAGCAGAGCCATCTGTGGGCGAATACGTTTGCCGCCAGACGTTAATATATGCTCACTGGCATCAC
>JAGRDI010000338.1 GCA_020432765.1 Anaerolineales bacterium
GCCGAGTTTTGGCTGATAACGGCCGTTTCTACGCAGCCACCAATGGTAAAGACCATTTACGTGAATTGCGCCAACTCTACCAACGTTTTATGCCCGAGATTCCTGGTGCTACCTCTTTTTTTGACACATCCTTCAGTTTGGAAAACGGCCGTAGTCAGCTCGAAACAACTTTTCCCACAGTTAAACTGCTTACCTATCCCGACAGCCTGGAAGTCACTGAAGTCCAGCCTCTGCTTGATTACATCCTGTCTTCTTCAGAAATGCGAGCAACCCTTTCATCAGCAGCGCTTGTAAAAATCGAGGATTATGTCAATCAAACAATCCGTCAAAGGGGTGCATTCCACATCACCAAATCATCAGGTTTGTTTGTTGCTAGCTAAGTACAAACAAATTTGCAAACGAATCCTTAGCGATTTCGCCAGACTGCTAAGCTGACTAACTGCTCGGTTGAGTGCAGACTGTTGCGGTTTATTTGGGGATTATATACCATTCCGAGTGTGAACATCCTCGAAATCATTTTCCCTGTTTTTGCGATTGCTTTAATTGGTTACTTGTTGGCGTTGAAAAGTGTATTGCGCGTTAGTGATATCAATGGCATTTCACGTTTTGTGTTTATAGTTGCTATCCCCACTTTGTTATTTAATTCATTAGCCAAGATCGAGCTGCCACCGGATCTCAACTGGCAATTTTTGTTGTCTTACTATTTGGCGTTGTTTATCGTTTTTGGTCTGGGTATGTGGTTGGGAGATAAGCGCTTTGGCTTTTTGATTCAAGAACGCGGCGTTTTTGGAATGGGGGCTTCTTATTCAAATTTGTTATTAGTAGGTTTGCCGATTATTTCAGCCGGATTGGGTGAGGAAGCTGTTTTGCCATTGTTTATGTTGATTTCTATCCACAGTGCAATTCAGTTTTTTATGGTGTCTGTTTTTGCAGAAAGAGGTGTAGACAACGGCCGTTCCGCTATATCCATCACTTTCCAAACCGTCAAAAACCTGGCACGCAACCCCATCATTATCGGGCTTGTCTTGGGGCTGATCTTCAACTTGTTCTCAATTCCCATACCAACGGCCGTTGATACAACGATTGAAATTATCAGTCGGGCTGCGCTGCCCAGCGCCTTGATTGTGTTGGGGGCATCATTGGCAACCTATAAAATTGCAGGCCATGTTAGTGAAGTTTGGACAATTATCGGCCTGAAAATGGTGGTGCAGCCGTTATTGGTTTGGCTGTTGGCTTTTATCGTATTTGATCTAAATCCATTATGGGGAGCGGTTGCTGTGATGTCAGCAGGTATGCCGGTGGGTATTAACGCCTACATGATGGCACAAAAATATCAAGTCTGTTTGGAGTCGATGTCTACGGCCGTATTGCTTTCATCCATCCTTGCCATTTTCAGCCAATCTGTTCTGCTTACCATATTTATGGGCATTTTTAGGTAACATTTGGAGAAATAATCTACTTTTGTCATTGTTTATGAACGAGAAGTGAGAACAATTGACTGTTTTTGTCGTGCAAATGTGTCTTATAATGACAAACATAGACTAAATGATCAATTATTTGGTCGATCATAGAGAAGAGTCACAGAACCCAAAACTTTTTCTGCAAAGAAAATTTTTCATACAAACAAAATCTAATATATTTTTGAGATTAAGATAACATGACCGTGTTAACCACACGCCAGCGTGATATCCTGCACTTATTGCTTGAATCCAATAAGCTGTTGGGCTCGTCTGAGCTGGCAGCACAGTTGCAGCTAACGTCCCGTCAAGTCAATTATGATTTGAAAGGGCTGCGGGTGTGGTTGGCTCGGCAGGATATCATCCTTAATGCCGTACCTGGCGTTGGTGTAGAGTTGATCTGCTCTTCAGAAAAACAGCAGATCCTTGAACAAGAATTATCCCAATCTCATCATTATCAACTTGTTCTCACAATTGAACAGCGCCGGCAGATGATCGCCTTGACACTTCTGGTAGCCGGCGAACCAATCATCCTGTACCAGCTGCAACAATGGGCTCAGCTTTCACGCTCGACCATTCTAAAAGACTTGGTTGTGATCGAAGAATGGTTCGAATTTATTGGTTTGAGCCTGGACAGAAGACCTAATTTTGGTTTTGAGCTTGTCGGCCATGAACAAGTTAAGCGCCAGGCAATCGCCACCTTATTATGGGGTCAAACGCCATTCGGAGAACCCATCACCAAACTAAACTATGTCAGTGGATTGACATTTGATTTGGGTGCAGATGCTGAATTGCTGCCCATTATTAAGGGGGTTAAGGATGCCATTGACAAATGGGACACCAGGCGTGCATTAGTTCACGTGGCCTATGCTGAAGCGCAAATGGGTGGGCGTTTTACCGATGATGCTGTGCGTTATTTAGCACTCGTTTTTGCCATCCAGACCGAGCGTGTTCAATCCGGTAACTTTGTGAGCTTTGATGCCGATATATTGGCATGGTTGCAGTCGTTGGATTTATGGTCGCTTGCCGCAACTATCGCTAGACATCTCGGCCGTTTGTTGGATAGAAATTGGCCGACCGCCGAAATAGCTTATATTGCTATGCATGTGTTGACCGCGCCAAGAAATGAACGTTGGCCGGATGATTTAGAGATTGACCAGGCATTTAGTGAATTGATTGATGAGTTGATGGCAAACATCGTTAATGCATACGGTAAGGCTCATCTGGTTCATGATATGACGCTGCGGGATGGGTTAGTGATTCATATCATTCCTGCTTGTTTGCGTCACCGCCTAAAGATAAGGATTCCGAACGGATTTTCGGATATTGAGCTGTCTGAAAAGTATCTATTTGAACGCGAATTAGCCCGTGATTTAGCGAAGATCATTGAAGAGAAAACGGCCGTTACCCTACCTGAGAGTGAAATCAACAACATTACTCTGTTGTTACGTGCTGCTTACATTCGCGAATACCCCAGGCGAATTCAAGAAGTCATTGTTGTTTGTCCCAGCGGCATGGCGACAGCACAACTCCTTGTCGCCCGTATCAATGCTCGCTTCCCGCGTATTGGCACATTACGTGTCGTATCTTTACGGGATCTCACCCCAGCAATAATCAATGCGGCGGGCATGGTAATCACCACAGTTCCACTACCGGATAATTTGCAAAAAGACAAAACCAATATTATTCAAGTTCATCCACTTTTATTACCTGAGGACATTGAAAAGATCACAGCGCGGTTGGCTTTGGAATAAAGATAACCCATACCAGATTAGGCCAATTTTCTCTGAAAAGGAGAACGTGTTAAATAGAAATTAGCCCAATCTACACAAAAGCCAACCCTAAACTTATCTACAAAAACGATCCGGACGTTTTTTGTACAATGGAGATTTCCGAAGGATTCTCCCTTACTTTATTTGTCAATCGGCCTGCAGCATCGCTGTAGGCCAAAAATCTAAGTTTTGAAGAAGGAGATGTCAAAATGCGAGAGCGAATACAAAGTTTTGGTGGTTTTATGGCCGGGATGATCATCCCCAATATCGGGGCATTCATTGCCTGGGGTCTAATTACGGCTCTGTTTATTCCTACAGGTTGGATTCCGAATGAAAACTTGGCTGCCCTGGTCGGGCCAATGATCAATTATTTGCTGCCTATTCTGATTGGGTACACGGGTGGCTATTTGGTTTATGGTCAACGAGGAGCTGTCGTTGGTGCGGCGGCCAGCATGGGTGTTATTGTCGGCGCATCGATTCCCATGTTTTTGGGAGCCATGATAATGGGGCCGCTTGGTGGTTGGTTGATCAAGAAAGTCGACGAGCTTCTTGAAGATCACATTCCTGTGGGCTTTGAAATGTTGGTTAACAATTTCTCATCTGGTCTTTTAGCTATCATTTTGATTATGGTTGCCTACTTCGCTGTAGGACCTGTTGTCGAAGCCTTTAGCAACGCGTTAGGTGCTGTTGTAGACGGGTTAGTGAGTGCAGGATTGCTTGTTTTGGCTGCTGTAATTATTGAGCCCGCAAAGATACTTTTCCTAAATAATGCTATCAATCATGGCATTTTAACACCTTTAGGTGTGCAACAAGTTACGGAACAAGGTTTTTCTGTTTATTTCTTGCTGGAAACAAATCCCGGTCCTGGGATGGGTCTACTCATCGCTTACTTCATCGCTGGTAAAGGTCTCTTGAAACAGTCATCTCCTGGAGCAATGATTATCCATTTCTTTGGTGGCATTCACGAAATTTACTTCCCCTATGTCTTAGCACATCCGATTATGCTGCTGTCAGTCATCGCCGGTGGTGCGGCAGCCGATCTCTGGTTCTCTATTTCCAATGCCGGTTTGGTAGCAACACCATCTCCAGGTTCAATTTTCGCCTACCTGGCTGTGATTCCCCCAGGGAAACACTTCTCCGTTCTTATGGGCGTATTAATAGCCACTGTTGCTGCGGCCCTGGTTGGGGCACTAGTTTTACGGATACGGCCGGTTCCTGATCTGGATTATGAAGCCGAAGCTGAAGGCGCTGGTTTAACAGCTGTTCCTGGGTTGGACTAAATTAGAATCGTAACCACTTGAGCTATCCCGCTCGTGGCCCATCTCGCTTCGATGCACTCGGTGCAAGCTCGAACCGTGCCACGATCGGCGCGGTCAGGAGGCCGATTTTGTGCCTGAGTAGTTGCGAATAATCGATGATTAAATTCTTCCGAGAATCTTTGATTTTCTGGGAAACTAACACTTATTAGGGATCCTGGCGTGGTTCATTTTATACAAAGGAAATGCGTGACTTTTGGAACCATGCTGGGATTCTCAAATCCAAACATCATAAGTAAAGGACAAGAAAAATGGCACACTCAATTCCTTCCTCCCAAGTAAACACAATCATACTGGCCTGTGAGGCCGGCATGGGTTCTAGTTTGATGAGCGTTAATGCACTTAAGAAAAAATTGAAAAAAGCAAAAGTTTCTAGCGTGAAAGTTGTGCACAAACCTGCGCGGGCTATTCCTGCGGATGCTCAGGTAGTCGTTGTACACAAAAGCCTGGCACAGGTAGCAAAGGGGAAAGCACCCGACGCTGTGATTGTCACCTTTAACATGTTTCTAAATGATCCTGCCTTTGACGGTATTGTGGATGCTTTTGCTAACAATGGTGATGTTGTAAGTAATCTGGAGTAATCAAATGGCTATATTGGCAACAAATCGTATCAAATTGCAGGCAACCGCTGAAGATAAATCAGATGCCATCCGGCAGGCAGGACAGCTCCTGGTTGACAGCGGTTGTGTCAAAGCCAAATATGTTGATGGCATGTTGGCTCGCGAAGAAACCATGTCTACGTACCTCGGCAATGGTGTATCGATTCCACACGGTGAATATGATAATCGTGTGGATATTCTCCAGACTGGGATTTCAGTTTTGCAATTGCCGGACGGTGTAGAATGGGAAGATGACGAAAAGGCATACCTGGTCATTGGTATCGCTGCCTCGTCAGACGACCATATGGGGATACTGGTAAATTTAGCTGAGGTCATTGAAGACGAAGATTTGACACTAAAACTCGTCCAAACGACTGATCCAACATTAATTCTGGATAGTTTGGGCAAAGAGCAGACGGATTAGGTGTTTGGGTTGCAGGGTTGCGGGTAAGCGTGTTTCTTACTTTGCCACTTTGTGACATTGTCACCCAACGGTTAATAGAGGGGTACTATGAAACAAGTAGATATTGTCATTCACAATCCGACTGGCTTACATGCTCGTCCTGCTAAAGAATTTGTGAACATTGCCAAGCAGTTTAAATCGGATATTCGTGTTGTCCATGGCTCTAAAAAAGCCAATGCGAAAAGTATGATTTCGATGTTGACTTTGGGCGTGGAAAACGGTGGTGAAATCAGCATTATGGTAGATGGTGAAGATGAGGATGCAGCAGTGACGGCTTTGGAAACGGCCGTTAACGCCGGCCTTGGTGAAGGTGAAGCAGAAGGACATGCACCCGCCCCACCTCCAAAACAAGAACCCTCAAAAGAAGTAACACCCGCTCCGCCTGACCTTCCAGCCAATGTGCTAAAAGGCATCCCGGCTGCCCCCGGCATTGCCATTGGTCCGCTTTATCGTCTGCAACATGATGAGATCCAAATTGAAGAATCATTCCAGAGTGTGACGGTTGAACAAGCACGTTTGAACAAAGCCATCGAACGCGCTCGTGGACAAATTATAACGCTGCACAAACAGATGCTCAAATCTGCCAGTGCCAGTGAAGCTGCCATCTTTGAAGTTCACCTGGAAATATTAGAAGACCCGGATTTACTGGATGCTGTTTTAGATAGAATTAAAAAGGAACAAGGTGCCGCACGTGCCTGGCAGGCAACCATTGATGCCCGTTCAAAGATGATGGCTCAACTCAACGACCCCTTGCTCGCAGGTCGTGCTGCCGATATACAAGATGTTGGTTATCGGGTTTTGCGCTTGTTGATGGGGGCAGACGAACAGCAGCTCACACTGCCGGATCATCCAGTTATTCTGGTTGCCACCGACCTCTCTCCATCTGATACGGCCGCACTTGATCCCAAAAAAATCCTGGGAATTTGCACATCTGCCGGTGGGCCAACTGCGCACTCCGCGATCATTGCGCGGGCATTAAGGCTGCCGGCTGTCGTCAGCGTTGGCGAAGCCCTTCTAGAGATAGATAACCTAACATCCGTTATTCTCAATGGCAGCGATGGTATCTTGACCATTGAACCGGATGCTGTAGCAATCGGCCGTGCACAAGCACAACAGCAAGCGTGGCAGACATCGATCAGTGCGGCAGAAAAAAGCGCCGGAGAGCCGGCCATCACACAGGATGGTCATCGCGTTGAGGTAGTTGCCAATATTGGCGGCCTAGCTGACGCTGAAAAAGCGGCGACTTCTGGGGCAGAAGGCGTTGGATTGCTGCGTACGGAGTTCCTTTTCCTGGAACGTACGGATGCACCCACCGAGCATGAGCAATTTGAAGTTTATCGTGACATTGTGCAGGCAATGAATGGACAACCGGTGATTGCGCGTACGCTCGATATCGGCGGCGATAAACCGCTGCCTTACATCGATGTACCGCCGGAAGCCAATCCCTTTTTAGGCGAACGTGGTATCCGGCTGTGCTTAAACCGGCCGGAACTGCTGCGACAGCAGCTTAGAGCTATTCTGCGTGCTGCCGATTTCGGCCCACTGCGCATTATGTTTCCTATGGTTGCCGATCTATCTGAACTGCGTGCAGCACGGGCGATGGTAAACGAAGTACGCGCCGAACTGAATGCTCCTGAGGTAGAAGTGGGCATTATGATTGAAGTTCCTTCAGCGGCGCTCATGGCCGATGCCTTCGCCGAAGAAGTCGATTTTTTCTCGGTGGGAACGAATGATTTGACACAATATACGTTAGCGATGGATCGGATGCACCCATTATTGGCAGGCAAATCAGACGGCCTACATCCGGCTGTACTGCGGTTAATTGCACGTACAGTGGAAGCGGCCCATGCGGCCGGCAAATGGGTCGGCGTTTGTGGTGAATTAGGTGCAGACCCGCAGGCAGTGCCTATCTTGGTGGGCATTGGCGTTGATGAGTTAAGTGTTAGTGTACCCGCTATAGCACCAGTAAAGGCACAAATACGATCGTTGACGTTGCCTGAAGCACGGGTGGAAGCACAAAGAGCATTAGCTTGTGCTTCGGCCGCTGAGGTTAGAAACGGTGCAAAATAGGAATTTTGGCCACAGATTAACACAGATGAACATGGATTAGGTCTTAAATCTGTGGCAAGCAAGTCATTAAAAAAGTGGAGCTTACCATGACATCAAAATATGAACTTTACCGCGCTGCTAATACGCCGGTGCCTGAACAAACCTGGGCCTGGAATATGTATGGCGCAGGCATTGAGAATATTGGCCGTAACGGCCGTCCCGAAAAATTTCCCATCCCTGAACCCGCAGCGGATCAAATGTTGGTGCGTGTTGACAGTGTAGGTATGTGTTTTTCGGATGTGAAACTGATTACACAAGGACGTAATCATCCCAAACTTTACAACCGCGATCTGGCACAAGTCCCGACTCGACTTGGCCATGAAGTGACCGTTACAGTTATCGAAGTTGGCGAACAGTTGGCTGATCAATATAGTCCTGGTCAACGGGTGGCTGTGCAGCCTGACATTTATCAAAACGGCAAATCTACAGCCTATGGCTATACCGTGCCTGGTGGCTTGATTCAATATCATCTCATCGGTTCCGAAGTGTTGGAGACCGATGCGGGGGCCTGCCTGCTGCCGCTTGAAGGCGATATGGGCTATGCCGAAGCATCTTTGCTGGAGCCGTGGGGGTGTGTTGTGGCATCCTATACACAGCGCCGCCGCCTGGAACCTAAAGAGAGCGGCATCATGTGGCTGATCGGAACACCCGGTGACAAGCGTGATTACACATTCTCGGCAGGTCTTGAAGCACCCGGAACGATTGTATTGACCGATGCGCCCGCATCTATAGAAAAGCTGGCAAGGCAAACGGGTACTCCGATTATTATCCGCGATGGCCTGGGTGTCGATGATTATGCTGCTTTGGCGGATGAATTAACGGATGGCCGAGGGTTTGACGATATTGTTGTGTTGGATCCGCGTTCGGCAACGGCCGTTCACGAAATCGCCCGTCATATTGCACGCCGCGGCACGCTGAACATGGTTGGACAAGAGCCATTGGATGGTCTTGTGGATGCCGACATGGGTCGTTTGCATTACGACTACATCGCCTTCATTGGTAACCAGGGGCCTGACATTGCGGCTTCATACGGCGAAAAACGCAACCGTTGTGAATTACACGCGGGCGGAGCAGCTGTATTTATTGGTGCAGGTGGGCCGATGGGGCAAATGCACGTTCAACGTGCCATCGAACTGCCGGATGGCCCACGCCTGGTCATTGCCACAGAAGTAAATGAAAACCGTCTTGAAGCTGTACGCACCCTGTTTGCACCATTAGCTGAAAAACACGGTGTCGAACTGCTCGTTTTCAATCCCATGCAATCCGAAGAATCACTCTATGATTTTGTGATGCGGGCAACCGATCAAATCGGAGCTGATGATGTTGTTGTGAGTGTTCCTGTCGCCGCATTGATGGCCGAAGCAGCCACGCTGCTGAATCCGAATGGCATGCTGGTTTTCTTTGCCGGTGTGCCGAATGGTACGATGGCCCCGGTCGACCTCAGTCCGGTTTATTTACATAATGCTCAATTCACTGGCACGTCTGGCTTAACATTAGATGACCAGGCTCAAGTGATGAATCGGGCATTGGATGGCTCACTCTCTCCGGCCCGAGCTGTGGCTGCCATTGGTGGTATGAACGCGGCGCAGGATGGCATCGAGGCGATGATGACCAGCCGTTACCCGGGCAAAATTGTGATCTTTCCCCAAATTCCAGACCTGCCATTAATGGGCTTGGATGAACTCGCGAATAAATTACCCGAAGTCGCCGCTAAATTAGGCGAGGGTGGCATTTGGACAAATGAGGCTGAAGCGACTCTGATCGAAGCTTATTGGCCGTTGAGCGGGGAGTAGGGAGCAAGGAGTGAGAAGTAAGGTGCCCCTTGCTCTCTACTCCTTATTTCTTACTCCATATAAAGGATTGAAAATTATGACTAAAAAGATAACCAAAAACCAACTGCTGACCCGTTATGCATTGACGGGCGGTGCGCTTGGGCTGTATTTTGGTTTATTCTTTCGTCCGGCCCGGCAGCCCAGTTTGCTCTTTGCACTGGGATTGGCGGTTCTCATCACGCTGGTGACGCTGGTGATTCAGATTTTTAGGCAACGGCCGTCGATCTCATACCTACTCAAAAGTGCTGCTCTTACCTTTCTGAAAGCCGGTTTGTTCCTGATTTTGTTGGAACTGCGTCATCCTGTTTATGGGTACGGCGGCAAAACGGCCGTGACAATTTTCATGACCATTATGGGTGCTTTGGCCGGATTTGGCTATGCATACGAGCAAATTCGCCAAAAAGGGAAACAATGATCTACACAGTTACACTTAATCCGGCTATTGATAAAGAACTGGTCGTACCAGCTATTGAGTTTGACACAGTTCTGCGCAGTGGGGCAGTTCATCTCGATTACGGCGGTAAAGGCTTTAATGTCTCGCGTATGTTGAATGCTTTAGGCAGCCATAGTGTTGCGCTAGGTTTTGCCGGTGGTCATAACGGCCAACTTTTGCGTGATGGTTTGCAATCTTTGGGCATCGAAACTGATTTTGTCTGGGTTGATGCAGAAACACGCACAAATGTTAGCGTCGTAACCGAGGTTCCCAGCCATTATGTGAAAGTAAATGAGCCAGGTCCGACTATCTCCCCAGCAGCGATTGATTCATTGAACAAGAAGGTGAAGTCATTGGCGCGTCAAGATGATTGGTGGGTGTTAGCAGGCAGCTTACCGCCCGGTGTACCACCCTCGATTTATGCTGATCTGATACGTAAGATTCAAATAGCTGGCGCCTTTGTAATTTTAGATACAAGTGGTGAAGCTTTGCGCCTGGGATGTCGTGAACGGCCGTTTTTGGTCAAACCCAATGACACGGAACTAAAGCAGATCACAGGCTTGCCGGTCAATAATCCAACCGAAATCGCAGCGGCAGCCAAAGCCATGCAAGCGAGTGGCCCCGTCAATGTGGTTGTTTCACTGGGCAAAGCTGGTGCCTTGCTGCTGGATGAACAACAGATTTGGCAAGTGAAATCGCCGACGATTGAAGAACGCAATCCGATTGGTGCCGGTGACTCAATGGTTGGCGGGCTAGTGTGGGGGCTTTCTGAAGGTCTGCCAGTTATCGAGGCGTTATGTTGGGGCATTGCTTGTGGTGCCGCGACAGCAAGTTTGAGTGGAACGGCCGTTGGCTCACGCCCACTCGTAGAAAAATTGCTGAAAGAAGTCAAATAGTTAGATTGTCGGATGGAAATTCATCCCTCATAATTTTAGGTTAGAAAATCATGCCATATACAATAAAAGAAACAAGAACCTATTCACAAACAAGCGCACAAGTTTTCGCGGCCGCACAAAAAGCAGTCACCGGTTTGCAAGGTAAAATCTTACAAGAAGATGCCGGTACGGGCACGATTAAAGGTCAATTCGACAAAAAAATACACGGCAAAGTCCTGGGCGACCGTTCTGAAATCATCGTTACTATTAGCGCAGCAGAGGCAGAGACCTCGATTTCAACAGAGGTGTACCCCATTAATCCCGTTGGCCAGAAGCTCATGTTCGGTGCACGCAAAGGGGTTTCACAGACCGTCAACGGCTGGTTTTGGGCGCATTTAGAACATCATTTGGGGTGAAAGAGCTGGTCAGCAAAGTGACAGAAATGCTGACTATAAACATTAAGATGATGTTTTGGTTTGTAGTAACCGCTTTAGCGGTGTATACGCTGGAGAGCGCCCACGACTAAAGTCGTTACTACAAACCCCAAATGTTTTTCTTAACATCTATACTGGACTCTGGCAGAAGAACAAAAAATGCCAGAGTCCTGATCTATAGTTGAAATGCTGAAATGCTTTTTAAGGAGTTGGCATGAGCAAATTAGTTTACCTTTTTGAAGAAGGCAACCGTAATATGAAAGCGATCCTGGGAGGTAAGGGCGCCGGTTTGGCTGAAATGTCAAACGCTGGCTTACGCGTACCACCGGGTTTTACGATCACAACGCAGGCATGTGTTGCCTATTATGCTAACGACAAAATCTTTCCTGAAGGCATGTGGCTGGCCAGTAAACAGGCATTAAAATCCGTAGAAACCAAGACGGGTAAACAGTTTGGAGAGCCTGCAAACCCATTGCTGCTATCAGTGCGTTCCGGCGCACCCATATCGATGCCGGGTATGATGGACACGGTTCTCAACATTGGTCTGACATCAGAAACGGTGCGCGGGTTGGCGACTTTGACCGGGGACAGCCGTTTCGCGTGGGATGCCTATCGTCGTTTTATCCAGGCGTTTGGCGAAATTGTGTTGGGCTGTCCCAAGGAACGGTTGCACCATGTTCTTGCGCAGACGATGCAGCGCACAGGAGTCGCACGCGATTCCGATTTATCAGTAGAAGATTTACAAGCGTTAGTCGCTCGCTATCAAGAGATTATTTTTGGCGAAACGCGCCAAGCTGTTCCTGATGATGCCGAGGAGCAGCTGCGTATGGCCATCGCGGCTGTGTTTGATTCATGGATGACCCGCCGCGCCGTTGATTACCGGCGTATTAATCGTATGCCGGATGATGTGGGCACGGCCGTTAACGTGCAAGCAATGGTTTTTGGTAATGCCAGCGATGATTCTGGTACAGGGGTCGCTTTTACCCGTCATCCCAGCACAGGCGAACCAGTCATTTTTGGCGAATTCCTCAATAACGCGCAAGGTGAAGACATCGTTGCCGGTATCCGCACCCCCATGCCCATCGCTAAGTTGGCTGAGATGAATACCGATATTTATCAACAACTGCTGCAAGTTGGCCGTCAACTTGAAGACCATTATCGTGATATGCAAGATATCGAGTTCACGATTGAGAACGGCCGTCTTTACATGCTGCAAACCCGTACCGGCAAACGCACCGGTGCCGCCGCCATCCGCATTGCCGTGGACATGGTTAATGAAGGCTTGATCAGCCGTCAAGAAGCTGTCCAACGAGTGTCACCCCAGCAGCTAGAACAATTATTGCATCCGATTGTTGATCCGGATGCCCAAACAATTGTCCTTACTCAAGGGCTGCCCGCTTCACCCGG
>JAGRDI010000339.1 GCA_020432765.1 Anaerolineales bacterium
CGGGGTTGCGGTGCGCCCAGGAGTAACTCTCCCCATTTCCTGCATTCTGTTTGCTGGTTTCTGTATCGGGGGAGTTTGAGGGGCAGCTTGACTACAGCGGATATGGATACAAACGGATGAGGATTATTTGGGTCATTGTTAGGTGCAGCAAGGAGGTTATGTTTGGGTATGGAAATTAATCCTTTTATCTACGGCCGTTCTCTTACCCCCACAGAAATGGTAGGGCGGCAGCAAGAGATGCAATTTGTTTTAGGGCGGCTGGTCAAACGGCAGTCAACGGCCGTTGTCGCACCACCCCACAGTGGCAAAACCACCTTTCTACAGGCGCTGGCAGACCCGGCCACGCGCCAAGCTGTCGCGGGTGATCGTTTTGCCAACGACATCTTCAGCTTTGTCGATGCACAGGCAATGCAAGGCATCACCAACCAGGCCGCATTTTGGCAGTTAGCCTTACAGCCGCTGGCAGCACAAATAATCCCAGCAGCCGCAACCGAGCTGCCCGCCAAACGCATTGATGTCGAAATCCTGAATAAATTACAGGCGGGTTTCATCATCGCAGAGATCAGAGAACTAAGTTTCTCGCTAAATGTTGATTATGAAAATCTGCCAGGAAAGAGAAAAGCGGACAAAGCCCTCGAATTAATTACTTTTCTCAAACGTAGAGAGCGTTTGGATGAACTCTTGACACTCTGCCGCCAACTGCGTCCTAAAACCCAATGGCCAGACATCATACCGCCCATTGTTTCATCGCAGTCAAATCTGGTGGGCGTTTATCAAACGGCCGTAAACAACCAGTTTGGCAATTGGGTACTCGAACAACTCTTCCGTAAGTTGTGGCAAAACAAACAACGTTTCATCCTGCTGATCGACGAGTTCGACGATTTCCTCGCCAATAAAACGCTGCATACGGCCGAGTTTTATGGCGGTTTGCGTTCGCTGGCCTCACGTTCGCCCGGTCTGGCCTTGATCATCGCCACACGACGTGAACTGGAAACCCTCAACCAACTCACCCAAGAAATCAACCCGCACGGCTCGCCCTATTTCAATGTATTTACTGAATATCATTTAGGTGCCCTTTCAGACCGCGCCATGACTCAACTGCTCTCTTTGGGACAAGCACGTTTTGACACCCACGACACCGATTTTGTCAAAACCTTGTCTGGCCAGCACCCTTTCCTGGCCCAAACGGCCGCCGCCGCAGTTTGGGATGCCCACCAACAAAACCTACAAGGCAGTACTCGTTACCAGATGGCTGGCAAAACATTTTTCGACAACAGCAATGGACATTTTGCCGATACCTGGCGCATCTTAACAACCGGGCAGCGTCGTGCCGTAACGGCCGTTGCCCTGCATCAAATCTTCACATTGACAAATGGCCAATCGCCCCAACCACATCCTAATTTTTCTACCTACAAACCTGATTTAGATAAGCTGGCACGCAGCGGCTTTGTCGCAGAAACAGATTACGGCTGGATGCTTTGCCAACAGGGATTTGTGTGGTGGCTGCTAAAAAACCTACGGGCTACGGTACAAACCAAAGCAGATTTTACTGTTTGGCTGCAACAGCAAGGCTTGGATGGACATGTCTCTCCCAAAGAGAAAGAATGGATGGGGGTGATGGCAGAAACGGCCGTTAAACACAGCTTCACCTACAAACCGCCTGCTGTTTGATTTAGTCCGTCCGAGCGTCTACAATGGATTGTGAAAAAAGCGGATAATTTTATAAAATCAATCCGTTTTGTCCTTATCCATTGTAGTCATGATGCACAATCGGTAAAAAGTGACCCTTCTCTAACGGTGGCAATAATGTCGGCGTCATTGATGGCGCAGCTGTTGGTGTTAATGAGGGGGTAACCGTTGCATTACTTGTGGAAGTGGATGTGGCCGTTGGCGTCAAAGTCGGCGTGGGGGTGTTGGTAGGTGTCGGGGTTGGCTCGTAAACGGCCGTATCCAGCACCTTAAACACATCTGTATTATCGAGGTAAGCACCACGCACAGGATCAACACCCACAGCATATGCTGCAAATTGATCCGCGTCTACACCTTTAGCATAGAGCGGAACCAGTGTATTGGTATGCGAATCACTATTCCATGCCCAATAAACCGTTTCGCCAACATCGATAAGATTATTGCCATTACCGTCTTGCCAACTTGCACGCCGCCCGCTGTTAGCCACGGGCTTCTCCAACGTCAGCGTATCGGCGTTGACCAAACCAAGCGGCTCATCCTGGAAAATACCGGGACCAGCCGTCAGATAGCCCGTTTCATGGTCGCCGGTGACGATGACCAGCGTGTTTTGCCAGTTGCTGCCATTGGTTGGTTCTTCTACCCAGTTGATGACCATGTCGACGGCCGTATTAAAGCCAAGCATTTCACCCAGCATCCAATCCATTTGGTTTAAATGCCCGGCCCAATCCACCGACCCCCCTTCCACCAACAGCATAAAGCCCTGTGGATCACGATTGAGGACAGTGAGTGCAGCCGTAGTCATTTGTGCCAAGGTCGGGTTTTCGGGATTGTGGCCGGAGCCGTTGGCGAATCGGTAATCCAGGTTACCTGCTCCGCCCCCAAACAATCCTGCCAAGCGCGTTACGTTCGGCTGATTGGCCGCATCCAACAGGCGCTCGCCGCCATCAGGGTTGCCGGCGATGCGTTCAACAAAGGTAAATGCACCCGCTTGCCCATTCTCCGCAGCCAATTTATTGCGAATGGCATGATTGATATAATGATCACCATTCCAATTTGGATGCCCCGCGCCGATGATCACATTTAGGGGTGGATTGGTAGCACCATAACCGCCGTTGTAATATGGGCTGTCAATAGTTGTTCCCGTCGTATTGGGATCACCCCAAAATCCTTCATCAGCAAGCGCATATCCATTATTGCGTGCATCATTATGTGCCATCCACGCGCCTGGCGTGGCATGTGAGGCATACACAGAAGTCACAGCCCCCACAGCTTTACCCAATGCACGCGCCTTTTCCGTGATCGCATAGAGGCGCTTGTTATCGTGGCTGACAGCGATACGGCCGTCGTTTGTCTTCACACCACAAAAAAGTGCCGTAGCGGCAGCGGCACTATCGGTCGCCCCATTTTGCACATAATCAAAATCTGACCAGGCTAACTGCGGATCATAAGCGCCGTCGCGTGCATAGGTCGTCGTCCAATAGTTTGACCAGGATTGATAGGCAGGCACAGTGCCATTATAAGCATTTGCAGCCGCAATATGCTGCGGTCCCCAGCCATCAGCAATCATCACGATGACATATTTGGCAGGCTGTGCTGGTGCAGGCGCAGACAATACAGCCTGCATTGTAATAGCGAAAATGAGTACCACTAACATAAGCAATGTGATTATAATTGAGAAACGATCGCGGCGTTTCAACATATCACTTTTTTCTCCATGCGCCTGTCCCTACCTGAATAAATGCTCTTATGGGAAAATTATAACACACACAATTAATAAGCTTTATGTTAACTTTTATTGACACATTCAACAAGAATAGCTACAGTCTCGATGTGTTAGGCAAACAGATTTCCAGGGCGTTGGCTGTAGCAAGTGCGTTGCAAAAAACATTCCTGGCAAACACAGGAGAAAGAAGCATGAGAGTAAAAGGTTTTTCAGGAATTATTTTAATTGTTCTGTTCATGCTAGCACTCAGCGCATGTGGCGGTGACACAGAAACGCCTGAGGCAACGGCCGCCATCATCCCCACAGCCACAACCATACCGGCCCCAACCGCCTTGACAGAACCACTCTTTGGATTAGCAACTGTCGAGAGCGTCGAAGTTCAAATTGCGGAATCCACCTTTCCGGTGCAGGTTTCACTGCGCGTGCGCGGTGTTTTAGCCAACAGTTGCACTGAGATCGATACCATCATTGCCCAACAAAATGGCAGCACATTTGATGTGGCCATCACCACTGTACAACAGCCCGATCAGGTATGTACACAAGCTGTCGTGCCCTTTGAAGAAATCGTGCCGTTGGATGTGGAAGGATTGTCCGCTGGCACATATACCGTCGACGTGAACAGCATTCAAGGTTCCTTTACATTGGATGTTGATAATGTCATCGTGGAAGCAACGGCCGTACCGACTCCTACGGTCACAGCAGATGAAGGAACTTATGTTGTCAACGGCCGTGTTTGGCACGATCTGTGCGCTGTGCCTACAGGCGAGGTGACTGAACTGCCCGATGGCTGTGTCACCACCGGTGATGGCACCTTCCGTGGCAACGGTGAATTAGAAGATGAACCCGGTATCGAAGGTGTGCGCGTAACCATTGGCGCGGGCGAATGTCCATCAGCCGGACTAGGCGTAACCACCACCGATGCCGACGGCAATTACAACTTTGACGGCCTCAATGCTGGCACCTACTGCATCGTCGTCGACACCTTCGACCCCGAAAATGATGCCATTCTCAATCCCGGCATATGGACAGCACCCCCAGGCGACAGCGCCAAAACCAGCATCACTGTTGGTGCGGATTCTACAGCAGAGCCTGTCAACTTTGGCTGGGATTTTCAATTCCTACCCGTCACTGAAGCCGATCTAAGCAGTTGCGAAAACAGCTTTGTTTTTGTCGAAGACCTCACTATCCCTGATGATACTGAATTTCCACCGGGCGCAGAATTCACCAAAGAGTGGCGGCTGCGCAATAATGGTACTTGCCCCTGGACCGAAGAGTACAGCGTCGTTTTCGTGAGCGGAGACCGGATGTCAGCCGCAGAAAATAGTCCACTGCCTAAAACAGTTGGTGCAGGTCAGACTGTTGATATTGCAATCGATATGATTGCGCCGGAAACACCCGGGACGTATCGTGGCAACTTCCAAATCGCCGACCCCACCGGCGAACCATTTGGCCTCAATGGCGTGATTGAAGATGCTTTCTTTTTACGCATCATTGTCGCTGAGGATGCTGAACCCCAGGCAACAGCGCTGCCCAATTCGGCAGCTATCGGTGGGATCGTTTGGGATGATTTCTGCATCAACAGCGCACCTGGACGCGGCTGCATCGACAGTGACGGCGGATCGATTGGTGATGGCAATCAAGATGGTTTGGAAGCAGGTTTGAGTGGCATTACGATCAGTTTGGCACGCAATGCTTGTCCGGCTGATGGCTCGTTACCGGCAGCGACTGCTGTTTTAGAAACGGCCGTAACCGATGAAGACGGCCGTTATCTCTTCGAAAACCTCTCCGACGCCACCTACTGCATCTTCATGGACGCCCTCAGCCCCGAAAACCTCGATTTGCTCATTCCGGGCAATTGGACCTGGCCGGCAACCGGCGTCGGCCTTTATTCCTTCATTCTTGATCCAGGCGAGCAGGCGCTTGATTTAGATTTTGGTTGGGATTTTGTGGATTAAGCGTCGATGTATTCACAAATGACCGAACTGGCCCTCAAAGACAAATGGGTGCAGGCTTTCGAAAGTTGCAAAATGATCAAAACGGTGGATTATGTAATAAAGTAGACCGTAAAAATCATACTCGTAACAACTGTATATAGCACCAATTGATTATTGACATAACGTTCTTCGTTGGGTATCCCTTACCATTTGATGATTCGCCGTGACCACATGTCACTATACACATTACCCGCCAAATTTAGGGGTTGGCAAGCCGGTTACCCCTGGTTTACAGGCGAACAAACTGCCAGCAAGCGGATAGGTTCCAAGTTCTTCTGCATTTAAGTGTAGACGGGCTGTGGTGATATAAAGCGTGTCCAGATTGGGGCCGGCAAAGGTACAGCTAGTAATATTAGGCACAGGCATGGGAATAACTTGCAATATTTCTCCGACAGGCGAATAGCGTGTAATACGTGCACCACCAAAATGACACAACCAAAGACAATCCTCACTATCTACTGTCATGCCGTCGGGTTTGCCTTCGGCCGGGTCTTTTAGTTGAATAAATATGCGTTTGTTAGAAATGTCACCGGATTCTGACAAATCAAAGGCATATATACAGCCTTTGACGGTGTCGGTATGATAGATGGTTTTGCCATCTTTGCTAAAGGTAGGGCCATTGGCAATAATATAATTGGGATCCATTTTGTGCAAACCTAAACTAGGATCAAGACGGTAAAGCGAACCGTTTTCAAGCGCGTCGTTGGTATCCATGCTGCCTGCCCAATAACGGCCGTATCCATCAACCTTGCCATCATTAAAACGATTGCCATGCATCTCAACTTCAGGCAAAACAATCGGTTCATAGCTGCGGGCTTCAAAATCAATAAACGCAAACCCATCCCGGATTGTCCCTACAAAGCCGCCCTTTTCGCGTGCTGCCAGGCTGGTGACTTCAATGTCAAACTGCCATGTTTTTTTTGCGCCACTGTCCAAAGATAAGCGATGAACCTGCTTTTTGATGATGTCTACCCAGTAAACAGCATTTTCGTGTGCAACCCACAAAGGTCCCTCTCCCAAAGTCGCTGCTATTTCCCACACGCATGTTAATTCATTCATCAAACCATTCCTAATCAGTATTTCGCAAACTGCTTCTCTAAATTTTGAGGATTAGCCAGCCAATCGAGATATTCTTTTTTGCCAGGTAATCCATATGCTGCAAACCGCCTGGGTTTTGCGTCACGCCATTGATCCTCTCTATCGCCTTCTTATTCCTTCACCGATACAGAAATTCAGACAATTCTGAATTTCATGAATGGAGGTATCTTTGTACTCACACCTATGGCGCCGAGGGTGCCTGAACTCGCACGCGAAATTGAAAATTCATCAGGAAACAGGTCTAAGTACGGAAGAGTTTTTGCAAGGTTTGTGCGAACAGCATAAAGGTGAGGGTCAAGTACCATCCCG
>JAGRDI010000340.1 GCA_020432765.1 Anaerolineales bacterium
CATATGCTTCCAGATTGCCGCTGCTATAAATACCAATACTGTTTAGGCCACTGGAATGACTATCTGCGCTATATGAACCACCATGAACAATTGCAGCAGCCCCCTGGTAGAGCATCAACCCATAATTGTTGTTCGTAGCATTCTCCCCAATACTGTGTACAGTATCCAAGGTCACGTTGACCGCATTATCATATAAATAAATACCAAAATTAAAAATTCCCCCCACACCGTTGCTGGCCGCGTTTACATCTGTCATTTGGGTTTCTGAAATGCTGCCCGTCCCCAAAATGGCGACATTGACGTTTCCAGAGCCACTGTTCGAAATGGTTAAGTCGCGCAAGCTGGTAGCGGTGGTTAGATTCAGCGTACCCACCACAGGTGGCGATGATGGATTCGTGACTGTGCTTCTTATGATGGTGGCTTCCTGCCCGGCGCCTTGCAAATGAATGTGGGGCTGCATGGTAACGGTTTCTGTATAAACGCCCGGTGCCACCCACACCAGGAATGGATTTGTGGCGGAGGCATCCACGATGGAATCAATGGCTGCCTGCACAGTTGTGAAATCGCCGCCACTTTTGGCTACGACAACAACATTTTCGTAAGCGCTGTTCTGGAGATTAAACTCGGTGCCGTCCAGCGTCAGACCGGTGCCTGCCGTGTATTGGGTATCATCATCTACCCCATCGGCAAAGCCCGCTGGCACACCGGTCAAACCTGTCCAGGGAGCCACGGCCGCTTCTTGGGCTTGTAGTGCGTAGGGAACGGCCGTGAACTGCTGGCGCGGCAGGGTGACGAAACCATCCCCACTATCCACTTGCACCTCGATATAGCGGGCTGCCCCGCTAAAATGGGCTGCGCTTAACGGTGTCACACTGCCCAAATAAACCGTAAAGAAACCATTGTTGACCGGTACATTGCTTTGCGTTTCCTGCCACAAGGCAGTGCCACCGGTGGCGGCATCAAACAAGCCAAACTGCAACTGCACAGTGCCGCTGATCGGCTGTCCCATATCATCTGCCAATGTGCCCTGATAGCTGATCAGCGTCGGTATGCCAGCGGTCATTAAATACGGTTCCATAGCCCGTGTATTAACCAACAAGCCCAATAAAGCTACCGCAGCCCCCAGGGTTAGCAGTATCGTACTGACAATCGTCATTCTTTTACTCATCTATTCTCTCCAAATTATTGATTTTCACATTGAATTGAAGTCACCGTGGAAAACTGCTGCCAGCCACCTAATTGTTGCTCAAACCAGATTTGCAACAAATAGGAAGCGTAATAATCATTTTGGTATTTAGTCATATCCTCTACATTATTTGACATGTAAATGCCTCTTATAACTGGAGTCTGGCGAATTTCAGATTTGTCAAGTTTCTACCACGAGTGGATTGTGAACGAATTTGTCAAAAAACTTGACAAATCTCTTTGGTCAAAAAACGCCAGAGTTCTCTTATAATTAATGTTCGCGGAAGCCTTTTTGATGAATAGATATGTTTGTGTAGGGCGTATTGCGCAGCGGTTCTACGCAATACGCCCTACAGGTGCTCCCCCTAAACCCCAAACATCTATTCGATCCGCTAATTGGCTATGCGTGAAAAAACATAGATAGCGTCTACGCCCTTGTCGGTGATGATTAGCTGCTGTCCGTCGGGCGAGATGTCAATGCCTGCCCAGGAGGAGCCAGTAGGGAAAGCGAACACAAATCCAGGAAGCATATCATTTACTGTCCCGGTGAGCGGGTCTAGTTCATAAATTTTTTGATCAACAATATCGACAATGAGCAAATTGCCAGTGAGCGGATCGATTGCAATGCCTTCGGGTGCGGGTAACGTTATTAACGCCGGTACTTCTGTCAAAGATCCACCCGCATTGAGGCGGTAAACCACGCCATCCCCCGCATCTTTGTCATCCACCAAATAGATATCGTTTAGACCAATGGCAATGTCTACACTGTCTACTAGGGTGCCGTCGTCTGTGTGAACGGCCGTTTCCCCTTGCGCAACCAATGGAGAAAAACGCCACACCTCATCTGCCCCACCTGATCCACGATCCACCACCAGACCATCGCCGGGAGCAATCACAGTGCCGCGATATAAAACATGCGCAAATGCAATCCCAACAGGATCATCGTCACTGCTGTGGAACCCACTCACCCAAGTGGTGCGCCCTGTACTGTTCAATTCTGTGCGATAGACCACACCATCAAAATCTTCGCTAGCAAAAATGTCACCTGTTTGGTAATCAACTGCTACAGCCGCAATGTTATCACCGGCTGCCAACAAAGTTGCGCTGTTATCGGCCTCAATGCGATAAAGACCATCAGTGACTAAGCCACGTCGACCGACATAAATCAAATTATCAAACGGGTTGTAATGTGCTGCCTGTGGATTTGCGAAGGAAATTGTACGATTGAGATTCCATTTACCATATGTGCCAACCGCGCCAGTTTCGATAGCAAAACTGAAAACGCATTTAGTGTCAGAAACAGGTGATTTGTCGCCTTCAGATGTAATGCCGCGCAGCGCGTAGCAGTTGCTGGCGAGGAAGGCTGCTGCACCAAAATGCGTCCAATTATCAACTTCTAACGGCGTTACTACTGCCACATCAGGATCATCTGGTTGAAAATATGGATTGGTGTTATGTAGAATCTCATGGTTAGGATAAGTTCCTGGCTGCAAAACCCAAGATAGCAAAACATCAGACCCATCGCGGGCTATTTGCAACGGTTCTACCGGTATCGGGTAGATGGCTGCGGTTGTGCCGTTTGGCCCAGGATTGCCAGCAGAGTATCCCCCAATGCCCGCAAAACCCACATTAATAATGTTGTCAGATAAACCAGGGTGCGAATTTTCATCGATAAATATTCCGATGCTAGGGCCACCCACACCACCGGCACCATGGCCCCCTCTTCCGCCGTTGCCACCAGCGCCGCCACGTCCTCCATTGGAGCCATCCGCTTGGGTTGAGCCAAATGGATTACCGGCATTGGGTAAAGCAACATCACCACCCCAGCCGCCGCTGCCACCAATCCCGCCTAATGCACCAGCACCACCAGTGCCGCCATTGCCACCAGTGCCAGCAGTCAATATGCTGTTACGAATGGTCGCATCACACGAGACCAGATAGACGGCAAAAGAGCCATGTCCGCTTGTGCCATGATTGCCAGCACGTCCGCCGCAGCCGCCGGCTCCCCCACCGCCGCCACCGCCGCCATAGGCGGAACAAAAATCAACCTCACCACCCCCACCCCCACCGCCGCCGCCCCCTTGACCATTTAGACCATCGGTGCTGGCTGCCTCAACAAAGGGTGGCAAATAGTCTGTGGATCCAAAATTGGAGGCAGTCATTTTGCCAGCCATACCATCATCCCCATTCATGCCATCAGCTCCATCCTTGCCCAAGTAATTTATTGTAGGATTCCAATTTCCCATTTCTGGCGGTGTGCCATTACCGCCTAATCCGAATGGTAAACCAGGTGAACCGGAAGCTGATTGACCTAAACCTGGACTCCCGCCATTACCACCGGTTGTGTTTTGTGAACAGAATGAGTTGATGCCACCGCTGCCACCCGCCGGTTGACTGCAAGTCTCAGAACAAAAAAAATCCTGGTCATATTCGCAACCAGCCGCACCAGCAGATCCATCGGTTCCTGAAGCTGCTTGAGAATGGGATGAGCCATCTTGTCCATGGCTGCCATTGCCCGCCTCAAGCGTCATATCAACAAGTTGCAACTGATTATTGCAAAAATTGGCTTTAAGTCCGTAGCTCGAACTTCCCCAATTTATGACTTGTGTTGCAGAGACCTTTAGATGACGGAGGACGGTGTTTTGAGTGATGTTATTGGCTTGGATGGCTGTTGTATGCGCAACAGAAATATTTGTGACGGGGCTGTTGGTTAACTGCCAGCTTGCTGCATCATAGCCGCCACATAACGAAATACCATTAATGAGATTTATTGTGCCGCCAACGGTGTAATTGCCCTCGGCGATGAAAACGGCCGTTTTGCTCGCACTATTGGCTGTTGCTAATCCCGCCGAAATGGTTCGTTTGGGGGATACGGCCGTTCCTGGATTGCTGTCATGGCCTGTTAGCGCCACAAAAATGCCATCGGCACTGCTTACATCCGCCACGCAAGGTGGTGGATCATCCTGGGCAAATGTTGTGTTGGCTGATAACAAAGCGAGACAACAAACAATCAGAAGTTTGGGTAGAAAAAAGGTTTTCTTTTGTTTCATTTTGCGTTCCAAATCTGGTCAAACCAGAGGTATTCAGGGGGTTTCTCAACTCTTAAACGCCGCTATGGACATCCGTATTAAAGACATAAGTGATGGTGATGATTGAAAATCAAGCAATTTTTGTCCAATTTCGGGGAGATTCCGAGTAGTTGCCAGCAAAGGATCAGGTTTTGAGTTGAATGGACAATAGACAATAGATTTTTGTGGGTGGTCGAACATCAAGACATTATTAACCGTGCCGATTCCCGATTGCACATCATACAGATCATGCCCTGGATATGCCCCCCAAGAGGTTGTCGTCAGCATATAGGCCAGCGCGCCTGATTGGTTAATCACGATAGTCCCATAGCAAAGTTTTTCAATGGCACCTTCAACTGCAGCGGCTATTTTGGGATCTTTCATGGAACTGGGATGCACTATGATGGATGCCGCCAATGTTCCCCTCAGATCGTTATTGGCAAACGCAACCGCCTTTTCTATATATGCTGCACTATTTTCTGCATTCAGCGTTGTTTCAGCGAAAAGGCTGCAAAAAGCTTCTTGAGTGAAGCAGATATCTTCCCCGTTCTTGTGATCCACATTGGGAATCAATGTCCAGGGAAGATGCCCTGCGGGCGTTTTGCCAAAGGGTGTGTTTCATTTCGGTTGAAAGTCACGCCGCCAAAGGTAATTGTTTATAAGGTTGATTCGAATTTAGTGGACTAACATTGTTCTCAGCCGTCAAGGATTTGGCAGAACGCCTAACGAGACTTGACAAGGAAGGCAAAGAAATCGTCGACGGCCAGTCCTGTTGATACAAACGCTGCTGACGTTGTCGCTTACGAAAATGGTGATATTCATCCCAATCACCATTCTCGGCAACGGCTCGCAAATGGAGTAAGTTTTCCGCGCCGTCAATAGACCAGCGCATGCCAGACAATTCCATGCGATCTTTAACAAAATGGCGACAGACACCTTCAATAACACCGGACGCGATAGGCCATCCATTGTGCAAATAAGTGGCATAATCCATGTAGTCTTGGTTGTTCTCAAAGTAGTTGCCCACTTTCCGCAGAATCTTCTGCTGGCTAGCAGAGCGACCTTTCTCTTGAGCCAGTAAGCGAAAACTGGTTGCCAGGGAAAGTGCCTGACCATTGAGCAAGTGGCGCGTCTGTTCCACGACCCAAGGCAGGCGTTGAGGGTCGTCTTGACCATAGAGGGCGCTGGCAACTTGCCAAAGGTACTCATAAGCATGGATAAAGTCCAAAATGAGCGTGAAATCAGGAAACCGTTGACCAAGATGAGCCTGAAGTGATTTATCACCGTCACACAGCATGACCCGCTGTTGGCTGTGGTCGGTGCTGCGTTTATCGACCTCACCTTGCAAACAGTCTAAGGCAGCAGGCTTGCCAGCCAGCGTACCCCAAAGCTGCTTGTGCTGTGGTTTAGAGCGACTCGTGGAGGTCTTTTCTGGTTCCTGTTCCAAGAGGCTGGCGATAACCTCTTCCACCGTTCGTGGGGCAGGCTCGATGGTGTAGAGTGCGGTGGCTGTTACCGCTTTCTTTTTGCTGCGGGCTTCGCCACGTTTGAGTCTGATTTTATCCTTGTTGGCGCTGGCTCTGATGATAGGCACACCCTTACCATCTGCTTGCACAACTAAAATCGCCCCTTCTTCTGTGACTGGTGGGGGCGGTTTTTGTTCATAATAAGCCGCTACATCAGCGGCATCGGTTGCAATAAACTGTTGGACTACTCGCTTGGAAAGACTAATCCCTAGTAAACGCTCGATGATGCTTACTTCTTTGTCGAAGGAGATGTGAACTCCCAACTCATCATGCAGTTCCCGCAGAAAATCGGAGTAGCTGTCTTCTCCCAATCCTAGTTCCGCATCCAATGGACTATAGCCACCCTGCCCTTTACTGTAAAAGTACGGTCTATTAATGCACAACTCGCCAAAGATACTGTGGTAGCTTCGGGATTTCTCGCTATGATACAGTAATGTTTGGTCACTCTGGTTGACTGCCTTTTCCCGAGGATATGCTTCTGAACGGATGTCAAAAAATAATTGCATCAGCTTCCCTCCTAAGCATAGCAGTTGTTTGAAAAGGTGGCGTTCCATTTGGTCGGCCGTACATTTTTGTCCGCCCTCGCTGGTGACTATGGATAATAATAGATCGAGGTCACTTTTAATATTTTCCGGTATCATTATGTTTGAGTTGAAAGTCATGCATACCTCCAGGATTGGTTTTTGTTGATACCATAACTATCCAGGAAAATTGCTTGACTTTCAACTATTCTTCAACTCATTTGAAACACACCC
>JAGRDI010000341.1:0-6397 GCA_020432765.1 Anaerolineales bacterium
AATACGCAAAATTTGTGCCAACCCCCTGGAATTCTGAAGATTCAGAATTTCGGCATGGTTCATTTCGGAAAGAACCATCTTTACAAATTCGATCAACGTAGCCGCGGTATCCTTGCTGTGTCCACTGTGCGCGGTAAGGATACCGCGGCTACAATTTGTAAAGGGCTACAATTTGTAAAGGACTATGCCGACATTTTGAACCATGCCAGAATTTCTTATAATGGTTGTCAATCCTCGACCGGCAGTATAGCATACCTGTTATGAAAAATCACGGACAGCAAAACTTATATTTTCGTTTGTCATACCTGTGCAGGAATGACCAGTGCGTGAATACAAAAGCAGGTGCGGTCAGGAGGCCGGCCCTGAGCAATAGATGAAGCGGCCCACTCTAACACGTAATCGACAATTGCTAATTTTGTTGGGCATCACCATCGGTGGTGCTTTTTTACGTTTGTATCAATTGGGCAGTTTGCCGCCGGGCGATGGCTATGATGTGGCGCAGTATGGTGTCGATGCGCTGGAGATTTTGGCGGGGGCACGGCCGATCTTTTTGCCGGCTAATTTTGGTCGTGAAGTGTTGTTTAGCTATCTGGTGGCGGTGGTCTACTTGCTGACCGGGCCAGGCACGTTTGGCATCCATTTAGCATCGGCGTTGGTTGGCATTGCTGCGATTCCGGCGGTTTTTTGGGCAGCGTATGAGCTGTTGGCGGACGAAAAGGGGTGGTTACGTGATTGGGGGCCGTTGTTGGCTGCTTTGGTAACGGCCGTTTCTTACTGGCACCTCAATTGGAGCCGTGTTGGCCTACGGGTTATCTGGGTTCCATTATTTGCAGCGCTGATTGTAGCCAGTGTGTGGCATGGTTTGCGCACAAAGCGACGGCTGGCTTTTGTCGGCGCGGGGCTGCTGTTGGGCTTGAGTTTGTACACCTATCAGGCGGCCCGTTTGTTACCGTTGGTGGTTACGGCTGCATTTGTCATTTGGGCAATTGCTGAAAAACGTTTTACGCGCCAGGATGGCATTAACTTTTTGCTTACCGTGGGATTTGCCTTGTTGGTTTTTGCGCCTTTGGGTTTTTATGCGCTGCGACATCCTGCTATTTTCAATGACCGTGTGTGGCAAACGGCCGTTGTAGCCGGGGAAAATGACCTGGCTGTACAAGTGCAGGCGGTTGTTTCGCAATCCATTACCACGCTGAGGATGTTTGGCGTTGAAGGTGATCAAGAAGCGTGGTCAACCATTCCAGGACGGCCGTCGCTAAATCCATTTTTGTTTGCTGCCTTTTTATTGGGTATGGGTGTCAGTGTGTGGCGTTGGCAACGGCCGACATACCTACTGCTGCTTATTTGGCTGGGTGTGATGACTTTACCCGCTATGGTTGCCGGCCAGGCGGGAACGGCTAAACGTGCTCTGGGCGCTTATCCGGCGGTAGCGATCTTGATCGCGGTTGGTTTGTTACTATCGTGGCAGATTGTTTGGGAATGGGCACATCGTGCGAACTGGCAATCGCGGCGCTGGGGGTTGGCTCTGGTTGCTGTTGTAATTGTGGGGGGATTGGTGTGGGGAACGGCCGTGACTTACCGCGACTATTTTATCCTTTGGGGTCAGGATGAAACCCTCGCAAACCATTTCCAGCGTGATCATACCGAAGTCGGCCGTTATATCGGGCAATTACCAGCAGATGAAACCGTGCTCGTTTCGCCCTTTCCCGTAAGCCATCCAGCTATTCAACTGCACAGCCACCAGCACCCCAAAATGCGCAGTTATAACGGCCATTTTTGTATGTTATATCCTGCAGATGATCAAAATGGCATCAGTTATGTTATCGTACCCGGTGTTGAAGAAAAAAGCCTGGAAACATTACGCGCAGCTTATGCTGAAGGTGAACTTTTGCCCGGTCCGGCGCGTCCAGACATGGATGCGCCTTACTACAATGTTTACACAGTTCCACCATCAGCCACGCTTGCGATCACACCACAACATCCACTGGAGGTCACTTGGGAAAACAAAATCCGTTTGTTAGGTTTTGATTTGGAGCGGACAGAATACCGGCCTGGGGAAACCATCGAACTAAGCTTGTATTATCAGGCGCTTGTTAATTTGGATGAAAGTTATACCGCGTTTGTGCAATTATTAGGTGAACCCGATCCAAACACGGGCAATCCTTTGTGGGGACAGGCGGATAATATTCCCTGCCACGCTGCGTTGGCTACAAACAATTGGCAGCGCGGCGATATTATCCGTGACACCATCACTTTAGATATATCAGGTGAGGCCGCGCCAGGATATTATTCTTTGGCAACGGGTTTTTATACGTGGCCAGATATTGTGCGTCTTAAAACTCAATTTGCAGGGGCTTATGAACAGAGTAGTGAAAGTGTGGAATTACGAACCATTCAAGTTCTTGCTGATTAGCATGTTATCATTGCGATTCCCTTCGGCTGCGTTCAGAATATGCTCTGGGCATGCTTGCATGGTGTACAAGATACACTACCGGAGTCAGGTGAATTTTAGACATGTCAGGTTTCTACCACAGGCAGCGTGTGAACAAATTGATCATAAAACCTGACATGGCTCCTCTGGTGAAATAAAAACGCCATTGTCCAGTACACTAATTAAATTCGTGCCATTCTTGTCAGAATCTTTTCTGGTTTATCCAGATTAGGCATTAGTCTGACTGTTTTCCTGGTTTATATCTATATTGGATGAATCTATGCTGTTTGGGGTTGCCGGGATTTGGGCATTTGAATTCGCTTCACTGCCAGATATTCTTCTGGTTTCTGCATGAATTCGACTCCGAGCTTTGTTCCAATGTTCAATGCGCTTACGGATACCACGCAGTAGATGGGCATCTTCACGGGCTTCCCAATCGTAGATCACGCATGTGCCGACAGTCAGGTCATGCCAGCCACGCCGTTCATCATTAATGAGTACCCATAACAACCCTAAACCTAGCGGAATCATGGCGATCCAGAACATGATATAACGCCCCCAGGCACGCCAAAATGTCAGACGACTGCCATCAATGCGTACAATGCGTACACCCATAATGGCTTTGCCGATGGTCAAACCGCCGGTGAATACCCATAAAAGAACTGTATAAGCAAAAAATACAAAAGTGGCACTGGTTAAGAAAGTGAGGTATGGGATAGCTGACTCTACGCCAGGAAAATTTTGTAATAAAAAGTTGATAATATCTTGTAGGTTGAAAAAACTGATAAGTAGACCGGTTATCCAACCTAAAACGATCAGTATTGAGATAATAATGACAATATCAATCAATACAGCCAAAAAACGGCTAACGAAGCCGGCATAATGCCCCAACAGGCTCGGCTCAATGGCTTTGGGGCGTTTATTCACGTTCTCTGCGATCCTCAAATGTATATTGAGCCCATTTCTGAACTTCTGGCGGGGGAATGGGAAGTTCAGCACGGGGGGTGCGGCGCATAATACGACGTACAATACCTTCCAGGACATTATCACCTGTGACTGTGCGTTCGCGTATTTCATCGCGAACTTCAGAAGCTAGACCAAGGCTTTGCTGGGCGACGAGATCTTGTAATTCTTCATTGTCAGCGAGGTCTTCGATGAATTCGTCAATGATTTCCTGGTAGGTTCTGCGTGCCAATTCGCGGCTGACTGGTTCGTTAGCACGACCGATTTGAGTCCAACGTGCCAGGTTGGATTGTCCTTTTTCAACAAGTTTTTCATAACGGTGCATAAGTGGATTGGTGATTGGTGCCGCGATGCGGCTTTGCACAACCGGTTGGCTGGCCCGTTCGGCGACTTCGATGGCATTATCCAGAAGGACAACGACCGTTTTTAGATTACGCCGTAACCAGGCTTGTTGGTCGAATAAGAAACCTACGGCTGCATAGCGTACACGATCTTCGGCGGTTTCAGGTTGTAAAGCTTGCGGATTGTCTAAGCCTTCTGCCCGTATTTTGGCTTCATATTTTTTGAGGCGTGCTAATAAAATGTCTGAGCCTTCAATGACACCGCCAACTAAAAGGCTTGTGAGTGAGCGCAGCGCATCAAATTGTTCCGTTGTCAACGAGGTTTCAAGGTCTGGGTTGAGGGCAACATCCGTTGTTTCAGGCAGCATTGACCTGTTTGCTGCGGATGGCTCAGCCGTGCTTATGTTATCATTACGTCCAGGAATCGCAGCGGGTTGTGCGCTTATTTCATCAAGAAATGTCGAATTTACACCTGTGGGCATGACGGCCGTTTCTTCTGTAATTTCATCCATATAAATTATCTCAGCGAATTTACGTAATAAGTACCCTTGTATTGTCTATGATGATTGGTTTTACGTCAACAAAGGCAAATGAATTGTAAATAAACTGCCTTGACCAAGCCCTGCACTAACAACTGTTACCTCGCCATCTTGTGCTTTAATAAAGGCACGCACAATTGCAAGTCCAAGACCACTGCCTCCCTTCACACGACTGCGAGCCGGATCGGCACGATAGAAGCGATCAAAAATATGTTCAATATGTGCCGGATCGATACCTTCGCCATTGTCTTGCACACGAATTTCAATGGTTTGTTTTTTGCGCTCAACCTGGATATGGATCGTGCCGTTTTTAGGTGTATGGCGCAGGGCGTTGTCTAGTAAATTGAGGATACATTGGCGTAAGCGGTCGCGATCTACAAATGCGTGCGGGTGGGCGCCGAGTAGTTCGATACGTAATAGTATCTTTGCTTCGACGGCGATGGGTTGGAAGGAAACGGCCGTTGTTTTGACCAATTCCGCTACATTCACGTCTGTCTGGTTGAGGGGCAGGCGGCGTGCTTCAGCAAGTGCCAATTCCTGTAGATCGTTGATCAAATTAGTCAGATGCCGGGTTTGGTCATAGAGACGTGATATCTCTTCTTTTTCCAGCGGATACACATCATCCAAAATGGCACGCAAATTGCCCTGAACCACTGTCACCGGTGTACGCAGTTCATGGGCAACATCAGCCAATAGATTGCGCCGTAACGTTTCTGCCTGTTCCAAATCCTGGGCCATATCGTTGAACGCCTGCGATACATCAACAATTTCTTCTGAGCCTTCGACAGTGACACGGCTGCTCAGCTCACCTTGTCCGATTGCGCGGGCTGCTTTGGCTAATTTTCCTAAAGGAGCTGTCAAATTGCGGCTGACCAGGATGCCGGCGATGCTGCCAATAATAGCTGCCAGGATCGCATAAAGAATCACCTGCCGGATAAAAAACTGGGTCATGAAATCCATCAACTGTTCTAATTCTGCGGGTGGGATTGACTCTACAAAAGCTGGCACTTCATCAACCCTGCTGAGACCTAATTCGTTTAATATACCCGAAATCAAGATGGGGATTACAAGCACCAAAATGACAACGGCGATAAATGCCAAACTAAGACGAATGTTGAGCTTGTTCATATCGTATCGTTTAAGCGGTAACCAATTCCGTAGACGGTCAATATGTATTCAGGTTTTTTGGGATTGGCTTCTATTTTGCGGCGCAGATTTTTGATATGGCTGTCGAGCGTGCGTCCCATGCCGCTGTAGGCATACCCAAGCCCTTTTTCGATGAGTTCGTCGCGAGTAAAGGCATAACCTGGATTTTCCATAAGCACTTTGAGTAAATCAAATTCGGTGGGCGTGAGGTCGACAAGTTCGCCACCCATTTTAACTTCGCGGCGCCCAACATCCATGTTTAGTTCGCCAATTTGGTAAATGGGTGTTGCTATCGCTTGGCTTTCAAGCAGTTGGCGCCGGAATTGGGCACGCACACGTGCGACAAGTTCGCGCGGATTAAATGGCTTGGTCAGGTAATCATCGGCTCCGATTTCGAGGCCAACGATTTTGTCGGTGTCTTCGACACGGGCCGTCAGCATGATGATGGGTGTGGCAGCAAGGTAAGGATCACTGCGCACGAAACGCGTAATTTCATAACCGTCTTTGTCGGGCAGCATGAGGTCTAAGATCATCAGGTCCGGTTTTTCACGGCGCAGGGTGTGAACGGCCGTTGTCCCATCATAGGCTACATAAATAAAGTATCCTGATTTCTCCAGGTAACCGCGTACTAACCGTACGATATCACGATCATCATCGACAACTAAAATTCGTTCATTTGCCATGCTGCTTATTGTACCGTCAAATTTGGAGAAATTGTGGAGATTGTGTAGAAATGAAAAGAATTGGCAATTGCTAATTAAAAAACGACCATTGAAAAATTATGACTTTATTATTTGTTTCTGAGGAATGGAAAAGTGCCTATCCTGGTTGAAAAAAGAATTAACGGATGATGGAGAAAAAAACAAGCGACCGTTTTTAGGTGATGGTTCGGCAACGGCCGTATCTTGTTCACAATATTTTCCTGCAACTTACTCGATTGTGGATACAGGGTTTTACTTTGTAGCCGTGATTTCCAA
>JAGRDI010000341.1:6423-15540 GCA_020432765.1 Anaerolineales bacterium
CTAGAACGCGAAAGGGATTTCGCGGCTGCAGTGCGGGAATTGCCGGCTACTGAAAAACCGTGATTGTGGATATAATTCTACGAATGAGTATTCAAACTTCTGTACCGCCTCTGGAACACCCCTTTGTAAGTCAACCAAATCGCACTTTACTGGCTTTAGCGGTGCCGGTGCTGGTTTCGTTGATTGCCGAGCCGTTGACCGGCTTGATCGACACCGCTTTTGTGGCGCGTTTGGGGGCTGAATCGTTGGCCGCTTTGGGTGTGGGAACGGCCGCTTTGTCGAGTGTCTTCTGGATTTTCAACTTCTTAGGCATTGGCACCCAGACTGAAGTCGCGCAGGCAGTCGGACAGCAAAAAGGTGAACGTGCCACCCAATTCGCTGGTCTGGCACTGGTTTTGAGCACAGTTTTGGGCGTTTTGATGATTGTTTTGGGTTGGCTGGCGGCATCCTGGCTGGCGACAATGTTGGGCGCAACGGCCGTTGTGCATCGTTCAGCCGTTAACTATATGCAAATTCGGCTGTTTGGTGCTCCCGCCGTATTGGCTCTATTGACTGCATTTGGCGCATTACGCGGCAAACAAGATATGCGTACCCCTTTGTGGATTGCTGTGAGCATAAACGCCCTCAATATCGTTTTAGATGCGCTGCTCATTGTTGGCTTTGGGGTCATTCCTGCATTCGGCATTGTTGGTGCAGCCTGGGCAAGTGTGATTGCCCAATGGGTGGGCGCAGTTTGGGCGGTCGCGGCTGTGGTGCAGCAGTTGGGATGGCCTACACGACTGCCTTTAGGAGAGATGGGGCGCTTGCTAAAAGTGGGCGGCGATTTGTTCCTGCGAACTGGTTTGCTGACACTTTTTCTGCTGCTAACCACGCGAGCAGCTACCCAAAGCGGGGCTATTGCTGGTGCTGCCCATCAAGCCATCCGCCAGGTGTGGCTGTTTACGGCACTGGGCCTGGATGCGCTGGCAATTACGGCGCAAAGTCTTGTAGGTTTTTTTATGGGTACGAAATGGATTGTTCAGGCACGCCGCGTGGCGCAAGTGGCGTGTTTGTGGGGAGTGGGATTAGGCGTTGTTTTAGGTTTGGGAATGTGGTTGGGGCAGGGGATTGTGATCACGGCTTTGGTTCCGATTACGGCCGTTTCTGTCTTCACTTTTCCCTGGCTGCTTGCTGCAGTCGTGCAGCCTATCAATGCGTTGGCTTTTGTGACTGATGGCATCCATTGGGGCACAGCCGATTTCCGTTATTTGCGCAATGGTATGTTTTTGGCCACCTTAATTGGCGCAATCGGTATTTGGCTCATCAATACTGATTCTGCCCAGGCATTGATCTGGATTTGGGCTGTAACGGCCGTATGGATAATGATCCGTGCTGTCATTGGTGTTATCCGAATTTGGCCTGGGATTGGTGATAGTCCCCTAATTAAAGAGGAATAATAAATGGGCATTGAACAGTTTGACGTTGTGGTTATTGGTGCAGGTTTAGGCGGCTTGAGTGCAGCCGGACATCTGGCTAAAGCGGGTAAGAAGGTGTTGGTTCTGGAACATCATACGGTGCCTGGAGGGTACGCACACGAGTTTCGGCGTGGGCATTATCGCTTTGAAGTTGCGCTGCATGCGCTCGATGGCGTGGCACCAGGCGGATGGGCTTATCCTGCTTTGAAAGAGTTAGATGTATTGGAGCAGGTAAAATTCACCCGGTTGGATCCTTTTTATACAGTGCGTTTCCCGGAGCATGAGATAACGGCTCATGCTGATATGTATGTGTATGAAACGGAGTTGATTCGTCATTTCCCCCAAGAAGCAGAGGGCATTCGTGGTTTGATCGATGCAATGAGAACGGTTTTTAATGAGGTGCGCCGTTTTCAAGCCGATGGTGAATTGGGGCGACGGCCGTCGCAAATCCAAATGCTATCCGTTTACCCCAACATGATCCAAGCGATGAACCAGAGTTGGGGTGATTTTTTGCAGCAGTATGTGCTTGATCCCCAACTTCAAGGCGTGGTATCAACTTTGTGGGGCTATTATGGTTTGCCGCCCAGCCGTTTGAATGCGGCTACATTTATCTTTCCCTGGGTAAGTTACCATTTATATGGCGCATATTATCCTGAAGGGGGCAGCATGGCGATGAGCCGTGCGATTGAGAAGACGATCAAGGCGCATGGTGGCGAGATTCGTTATAAACAGACAGTGACGGGATTTGCGATTGTAGACGGCCGTGTCACCCACATCACCACTGACAAAGGATTAACGGTAGCCGCCGATGTGGTCATCAGTAATGCCAATGCACCCGATACGATGCTCAAGTTTGTTGGTAAAGACCATTTGCCGGCAAAATATGTCAACAAGATCGAAGTCGCTAAACCTGCCGCATCAAATTTGGTGGTTTATTTGGGCTTAAACCGCGACCTTCGCGCAGAGGGTTGGGATTATCATGAACTGTTTGTTAGTGAGGGTTATACGATTGAAAGCGATTATCAGGCGATGATGTGCGGTGAATTTGATAAGACCGGTATGGTCGTTACCCATTACAATCACGCCGACCCGACCTGTACGCCGCCGGGCGGCTCGGTTTTGGTTCTGATGACCTTAGCCCCTTGGGAGTATGCTGATCAATGGGGTACAGGTGGTGATTTGACCAATTACGGCAAAAATCCACGTTATTTGGAGTTGAAACAAGATGCAGCGGAAACTTTACTGGATCGTGCCGAAAAGATATTGCCCGGCATCCGCGAATCAATTAAATATATGGAAGTTGGCACACCAGTCACCAATGTACGCTATAGTTTGAATCCGGGTGGCAGTATTTATGGTTCGGAACAGACAGTTGAAAATATGTATTTGGGTCGTTTGCGTGAAACCACTCCCATCGACAACCTGTTTTTGACAGGTGCTTGGGTTAGTGGTGGCGGCATGAGCGCGGCATTGCTTTCCGGCCGCAGTGTGGCGCGACGTGTTAAGGCTTTCACAAACGGCAGACCCGGGGGACGCGCTTAGATGGAGGCCCATTAGCTGATTATGTTATGATTTTGCCTGATTGGGTTGCAAACAGCCAGGATAAAGATTTGGTCACTACCGTTGTGGCTGCTTAGGCAAAATTGCAAGCTTGCAAACATCACCCAAACTCAGTAAAGTTCTTCTATGGAACTATATTTAATTCGACATTGTCAATCGGAAAACAATGCTTTGTGGACGCGTACTGGATCGGGAAACGGCCGTTCAGAAGACCCGCTTCTCACTGATTTAGGCCATTTGCAGGCTCAACAACTGGCAAAATTTTTGGCACAACCTTACCAACTGGATGGCCATTCAACGCAGTCCGAAATAAATAATCATAACGGCTATTGTTTTACACATTTGTACTGTAGTTTGATGCGGCGCTCAATCCAAACCGCAACTTATATTGCTGAAGCTTTAGACATGCCTCTGGTTGCTTTGGATAATGTGCATGAACGCGGCGGCATCTATCTGCGTGATCCTGAAACCGGTCTGAATGAAGGTTTGCCAGGCTTTACTCGCGCCTATTTTGAAACCGAATATCCACATGTGGAATGGCCGGATAGTTTGGGGGCAGATGGCTGGTGGGGACGGCCGTATGAAGATCGTGATGCGGCGCGGCTGCGGGCACAATTTTTTTTGGAAGAGTTATTAGCCAAACATGGTCAAAATGATGATAAAGTCGCCATGGTTATTCATGGCGGTTTCTACCAATCAATTCTACATGCTTTATCAGGTGCCACAGATAGCACATCAAATTTAAGCGCTGAAAGACACCTTTGGTTTAAGTACAATAATGGCGCAATTACCCGCATAGATTTCTTCGATGAAAATGTTGTAATCGCCTATCAAAATCGCACTGATTTCATGCCGGTTGAATTATTGTCATAAATGTGTCAGGGATGGTAAACGCGGACAATACTTTTGGCTCGTTCAGCTTGTTGTTGATCCAAAGTAACCAATTCTTCATCCAATAATTCTGCCAACGCAACATAAATTGCATCACAACCCCTAATCTTGTAATTCGCACCAATGATTGCGGCTCTTTTTGCCAAGGGTATGGATACTGGTATCAAGTTCATATAGGGTGAGTTCATTATATGTTGCACAAGCTTTTCTCCCACTTGTGGTTTGTTATGAGCCCGACCAAGGGGAGCAGCTACCTCACTGAGAATAATAGATGGTGCAGAAACTTGTTGTTTCGCCTCAATAATTCTGTCAAGCCACGCCTTGCAAGATGTATGGTGTGTATCTATTGGAATTAATGCGGAGAGTAAAACGCTTGTATCTACAACGGCCATTGGCTTTCTTCCTCACGTATTTCTTCTAGAATTTCACTTGGTGATTTTTCAGATTGCCAATTTTCAGCGATTAATTTCCCCAGTGCTTGCAGTTCTTCCCAATGCTCAATCGCTTCTTGCATTTTAATGTCGTTTATGGTTTCTTGATCAATAGGCCGTAAGACAGCAACCGGTTTGCCGTGGTGGGTGATGACATACTCCACCGCTTCCTCGCGAACCTGGCGAACTATGCTGGATGTTTGATTTTTCAATTCACGTACACCGATTTTTTTAGGCATCACATCAACTCCTTCTCATATGAGAATCTTTGTGGCTACATTGTAGCCACAAGCTATTGATGTGTCAATCATGGTTTCGTGTGGGGCACGGTTTTTCAGTAGCCGGCAATTCCCGCACTGCAGCCGCGAAATCCCTTTCGCGTTCTAGAGTGAGTAAGCATGCGTGATTTGGAAATCACGGCTACAAAGTGGACCATTGAAAAACCCTGTCGTGTGGGGTGCGCGGAGAGTTGTTGATTTAAGACGAGGCCTGAGCCTGTCGAAGGCCGGCCTTCGACAGGCTCAGGCCTCGTTCGTTTTTAGACAGCATCAACAAAAACTCCGTGCCCGCCTGGTGCGGATGCGGATTGAAAATATATCAAAAGCATATTGTATCTTCACATTTTCTGAACATTTCGTTGATATACTGTCTCCGATTATATCCCATGTAGTATATGGTCCATATGGCACTTGGACCAAAAGATGGGAATATGAGTGGAGGAAGACTATGTTACACAAAAAAAGCACCTGGATAATTGGGGCGGTTATTGCATTGATTATCTTGGGCGGTGGTTATTATTTTTATTCATCAGCAACGGCCGTTGCTAAGACAGAAACGGAAACAAACGAAATTCAAACAAGCACCGTACGTCAGGGCGACCTTACTGTCTCGGCAACTGGCGCGGGGACGATTATTCCAGCATCCGAAATCGCACTAAGTTTTTCCACAGGCGGTACGCTTACTGGCTTGAACGTTCAAGTCGGCGAAAAAGTATTGGCCGGCGATGTCCTTGCCCAATTGGATGACACAAATGCACAACAAGACCTTGCTAATGCTGAGTTACAGTTAGCACAGATGATTATGCAAACTGACGGCAGCGCCACGACGACAGGCATTAGCTTTAACGAGATCGCCGTTGAGCAGGCCGGCTTAAACTTGGCTCAGGCGCAAGCTGATTTAGATGATTTATTGGCCTGGGAGCCGGATGCAGATGAAATCGCTCAGGCAGAAGCAAATTTGCAAGCTGCCCAAGCGTCTTACAATGCGGCGCGTGGGCAAGAAGCCGCAACTTATACTAATGTAACCGTGAGCAATATTAACTTGGAACAAGCTGAGCGTGATTTGGTTGATGCGCAAGCAGTGTATGACACGGCTTTTGATCCTGGTCGTGAATGGGAATTTGGCGTCCCGCGTATGGCTGATGCGCTCGAAAATGAACGTGAAGCTGCCACCAACAGCTTGCAGCGTGCGCAAGATGACCTGGCTATTGCTCAAGCCAATTACTCCAGTTCGGTTTCTAGTTCAAACAGCAGCAATTCTATTAGTGCGCAAAGTAACATTTTGAGTGCAGAACTGGCTCTCAAAGCAGCACAATCTGGCCCCACAGATGAAGAAATTAGTACGGCAGAAACGGCTGTTCATCTAGCCGAGTTAGCCTATCAGCAAGCTTTGCTCAATCAGGAAGCCGCTATGCTCGATTTGCAGCAAGTCCAGTTGAATTTAGAAGCTGCTCAAGAAGCTGTGGCAGCGATGACACTGACCAGCCCGATGGACGGTATCATCTTGACGATTGATGCGAATGTCGGTGAAACCGTTAGCACGACGCCGATAATTACCCTTGCTGATCTGAATCAACCCATTATTGAAGTTTATCTGGATGAAACTGATCTTGATAAAGTTGGCTTGGGTTATGAAGTAGATGTCACTTTTGATGCGTTACCTGATGAGACTTTTACGGGTACGGTTATCCAGGTTGATCCACAACTCCAGACGGTGAGTAACGTAACGGCCGTGCGTGCCCTCGTCGAATTAGAGTACAACAAACCACAGCCGCTGCCAGTTGGCTTAAATGCTAATATTGATGTGATTGGCGGTCGTGTCACAAATGCCATGTTGGTCCCTGTTGAAGCGTTACGTGAAATTTCCCCGGGACAATATGCTGTTTTTGTCATGAATGGTGACGAACCCGAACTTACTTTTGTGGAAGTTGGCCTGATGGATTACACCTTTGCCGAAATTGTTTCTGGCGTTGAAGTAGGTGATATAGTCACCACAGGAATTATCGAGACACAGTAATCATGAATAAGCCAATTATACAAACCACAAATCTTCACAAAGTTTATGGCATGGGCGATATTCAAGTGCGTGCCTTGGATGGGGTCGATGTACGCATTGAATCTGGCGAGTTTGTTGCCATTATGGGGCCATCTGGGTCTGGTAAAAGCACTTTGATGAATATCTTGGGCTGTTTAGACCGGCCAACGGAAGGCCGATATTTTCTGGATGGCGAAGATGTGAGCGGGTTGAATAAGGTACAGTTAGCTGCAATTCGCAATCGACAATTGGGTTTTATATTTCAATCGTTTAATTTGCTGCCACGCACCAGTGCTTTACGCAATGTGATGCTGCCTTTGATTTACAAACGCAACGGCCGTATCACCGATGCCGAACGATCAGATATGGCGATGGCTGCCCTTGAAGCTGTAGGTTTAGCTGATCGCGCAAATCATGATCCCAATGAACTGTCTGGTGGACAACGCCAACGTGTTGCGATTGCACGCGCCCTGGTAAATGATCCCGTTTTGATCATGGCCGATGAACCAACTGGTAACTTAGACACCACAACCAGTGGTGAAATTCTCGATATCCTACATAAATTACATGCACGCGGCCGTACCATTGTCATGGTTACACATGAAAATGATCTTGCCGAGCAAACCGAGCGCACCATTGTATTGATTGACGGGCTGGTGGATTCGGATAGGAGACAAAATGCAGTACGGCACACCACGAAGGATTGAAAACCGCAGCGCGATTTTGCAAAATCGATTTACATTGGAGGCAGTAGATGACAACAATGATTGAAAGTGAACAGGCTGTTGCCCCACAACTTCAGGAATCAACCTTAAATGGCATTACCAGCATCATCAGCCCACTGGAGATTTTACGAATTTCCTGGGAAGGCGTGGTGCGTAATAAAGTGCGCTCTTTGCTGACAATGTTAGGGGTGATTATTGGCGTAGCGGCTGTCATTATCATGATCTCTATCAGTGCAGGAACCGAAGCGCAAATTGCCGCACAAATACAAGGGCTGGGCGCTAATCTGGTTTTTATTCAGAATTCAATGGGTCGTGGTGGTCCAGGGGCTGAGAGTGATACGCTGCAACTCGTTTATGCAGATTTGGACGTTGTCGAAAGTGTGGGGGGCGTTATCGGTACGATTGTTGATATGGATAGTGCTCAAACGGTTAAATATGCCGGCAATACGCTGACAGAGGTTTCTGTTGTCGGAACCCTGCCTGATTTTCCTTCGGTACGGGCTGTGGAGATTGCAGACGGCCGTTTCTTCAATGAGACCGAACTCGACCGCAATTCGAAAGTGACTGTCCTGGGTGCGGGGCTGGCAGCGGATTTGTTTGGTGAAAACGATCCCATTGGACAGGCTGTGACTATTGGCAATACAAAATTGACGGTCATCGGTGTTGCCGCTGAAAAAGGAGTTGTGGGTAATACTGACTTTGATTCCCAACTCTATGTACCGATTACATTGGCTTTTGAGAAATTCGTACCGACACAGTTTGCCCGTTTTGTAGGTGATCGTGTGCGCATTATTTATGCACAAATTGATGAAGAGGCTGATATGGATATGGTAATCCAGCAGATTCAGGCAAAGCTGGCCAACAGCAAGGGTGTTGCACCTGATGAGCTGCCCTTCGTCATCCAAACCCAGCAAGATATTGTTGATACACAAGGCGCTACAACCGCAGCCTTTCGTAGTTTGTTGGCCTGGGTTGCGGGAGTTTCATTAGTTGTCGGGGGCATTGGCATCATGAATATCATGCTTGTCAGCGTCACTGAACGTACGCGTGAAATCGGTATTCGCCAATCTGTTGGTGCGACGCCCAACGACATCCGTATGCAGTTTTTAATGGAAGCGTTGATGTTGAGTTTGATAGGTGGTTTGATTGGAATTTTATTGGGTGTGGGAGGCGGGATTTTATTTGGCTATACCGGTGATATGCCCACTGTGGTTGTACCTAGTTCGATTGTATTAGCCTTTTTCTCGGCAGCGGCTGTGGGTATTTTCTTTGGCTTTTTCCCGGCGAATAAAGCGGCGCAGTTAGACCCAATTGAAGCTTTGCGGCATGAATGATAAATGATTTATAGGTCAGTTGCGTTAATTATGGCACGAATAGTTTGAATAAATTCTGCAGGAGATTGTATGCGTAGACCGCTTTGTGCGGCTGCTTCAGAGGGGAAATCATTATGGTTAAGTGTCAGTAATCGATCGACTTGAACCGTAACGGCCGTTGCGATAATTGGTACATCTTCTTCCATAAGTAATCATCTAAAAATAACTTCCCGTTTTGGCTTGTAGTAACCGCTTTAGCGGTCTGGACGGCTAAAGCCGCCACTACGAACTTATTTATGGACAGTTACTAAGTGACATGAATTTATCTGCAAGGTCTGGAATTGCTTGTTGACGATCAGTTTATGATACTGAAAATTAAGATTTTTGGGCATGGCTCATTTCGGAAAGAACCATCTTTACAAATTCGATC
>JAGRDI010000342.1 GCA_020432765.1 Anaerolineales bacterium
GCGCAGCGGCGTGGCGTCTCCTCTGGTAAAATAAAAACGCCCGTGTCCAGAATCTTGTTTAATAATACACCTAACCAGCACCCAATACCCGTAAAAAAACATCTTGCAGCAGTTGTGGATAATTTTCAATCGGGGCTTCAGCCCAAACGACAGTTTCTATTTGACCATCGTTTTGAATGGCGATGAATCCTTGAATCGGTTCTTCGGAAACGGCTGTTGCTCTCAGCGTATAGGTAAAATCAATCCACAACCAATCACGTTCTCCGATTAAGGTTGGAATAGGGTCAGAGGATATGAAACCAGGAACATTTAATCCTGCATCTTGAATTAAAGTGTCAACGGCCGTTTCGGACGCAAATTCAGCTGCTTGAGTACGCCAGGCAATAAAAGTCTGGCTGTCAACAGCATACCGCTCCCATGTGGCAGTTGGCTGATATTTGAATTCGGTGGGTAATATACTTGTGTCAGGCCAAGATGGTTGGTCGGCAACGGCCGTGGCAAAATTCGCCGGCACCGTCACCATTTGCGGTGTTTGAAGTTGTTGTTGAGCTGTAAATGCGGTGGCGGCAGCAGCAGCAGATATTGTCGGGGTAGGAACGGCCGTTGCCGGCAAAAGCGGACGCGCATCAGGTTCCATTAACCGGCAAGCAGACAAAATGAACAACAAACCAAAAAACCAATAAGTTTTCATATAATTTCCCTTGACACACAGTTCAAGGCACGGGTTGAATGGGCCCATTCGACCAAGGCCATTTTGCCCCATGCCTAACACACTACTCAACATTTAAAGAAAAGAAAATGAAACGCACCCTATTTCTTTCTATCCATTTTTATTGGTTGCATCTCTAGCTTGCATTATAATCTATCACCATTATTTGGAAAGAAAGGAAAAATGCAAAATAACGACAATTCGACTTTTTCAATGGATGCTCTATTACCTGCCGAAATGGCACAAAAAGCGCAAAAGATCGGCGACACCTTGTTGGTAGGCCTGGTTCATTGGTTTATCTACCTGCGTCTAAATTGGACAGGCCACTAATTTCGATGTACGAATATGTGGGTAACTGCCACATGCATACCCCCTATTCCGACGGGGAGCAATATCATGCCGCCATCGCAGAAGATGCGATCAAAGCCGGCCTGGACTTTGTAATCGTTACTGACCACAATGTGTGGGTACAAGGTGTCGAAGGTTATTATGAGAATGAAAACGGCCGTGTTCTTTTACTTACCGGTGAAGAAGTCCATAACGTACGGCGACAACCCCAAGCCAGTCACTTTCTTGTTTATGGTGCCAACAAAGAAATGGTCGCCTACGCCCCCGATCCTCAAAGATTGATCGATGAAACCAATGCTGCTGGTGGTTATGGCTTTCTGGCACATCCACATGAATTAGATGTACCCATCGTCAACGAACCTAACCTCGGTTGGCACGATTGGGATATTGACGGTTTCACAGGTTTGGAAATATGGAACTACATGTCTTGTATGAAAAACAGGCTGGCCGAAAAGTTGGGCAAACTTTGGTGGCAGCACAAACTCCCTGGCTGGCTTACAGCTATACCGTTTGGGCTAAACCCAGAAAAACATATCACAGGTCCTGAACCTGAAACATTGGCGTTTTGGGATGAACTGCTGGCACAAGGCAAACGGATTGCCGCCATTGGTAACAGCGATGCCCATGCCACGCCAATGCGCGTTGGTCCGATTAGTCGTGACATTTATCCGTATGAGTTTCTTTTCCGTGCTGTCAACAACCATATCCTGACAACTGAGCCACTTAGCGGTGATTTCGATCATGACCAACGACTTATCTTAAAGGCACTGGGCCATGGGAATACATGGGTGGGATACGATATGGCACATCCAACAAAGGGTTTTCGCTTCACAGGCAAGGGGGTCAACAAAGGCATTATGGGGCACGAAATCAAGATCGATGCAGGTGCAACTTTACAAGTACGCACACCAATCCGCACGAACATACGCATGATTCGCCACGGTGAAGTCGTTGCCCAAATTGACAACGAAACCACTCTCACTCATATCCCCAATGAACCGGGCGCATATCGTGTCGAATGCCGTATCCCTTATATGGGCAAAGAACGTGGTTGGATTTTTAGCAATCCCATATACTTACGAGTCTAATAAACGGCATTTGTAATTGTCTATGTTATAATGCGTGAAACAAAAATTTATAAAACAATAAGAATGGAGGTTAAAAATTATGAGGCGTAGAGGTGTGGGACGAGGCGTGGCACGAGGGCCGGCACGCATGGCAGCGCGTCGTATGACACGACGCAGGGTAGCCAGAATGCGACGCCGTCGGCGTAGAAGGCGGATCATTTTAGTGGGCGGTATGGTAGCCCTTGGAAGTGCAGCCGTTTATAAATTGAGCAAAAAAGATGTAGAAAAAGTCGAGCAATATACAGGGAAACCGGCCGAAGAGCTTTCTGATGAAGAACTTAATCAGGCTATGACGCAGTTGAATATCCCGAAAGAAGAAGTAAGCGACGACGAATACGATTACATTGAACAAGAAGATGCAAAAGACGATGCCGCAGGTGGAGACGACGATCCCTTAGACCAGATCGAACGCCTGGCAGAGTTAAATAAAGCCGGCATTATCACGGATGAAGAGTTTGCTGCCAAGAAAGCACAACTTTTAGGTCTATAAATAGAGACCGTATTGCGTATTGCGTATCAAAACCATTACGCAATACGTAATTTCTGAAACCAACCAAAACAGTTATACAACCCCTATGTCAGTATACAGCTTAGATGATTACGGCCGTATGATCGCCGACCGTGTGCGTATGGATGCCTATGCCCTAGCATTGAAATCTGTTGTAAAGCCAGATTCTGTCGTCTTAGATATTGGGGCAGCCACTGGTATTCACGCCCTTTTAGCCTGCAAATTTGGTGCCAAGAAAGTCTATGCCATTGAACCAAACGATGCAGTTGATCTAGCCCAGGAAATCGCGCAAGCAAATGGGTTTGCAGATAGGATTGAGTTCATCCACGATTTTTCAACAGATGTAACCTTACCACAACAAGCAGATATTATCGTGTCAGATTTGCGTGGTGTATTGCCATTATTCTCTGAACATATCCCAACAATCCTGGATGCTCGTCAGCGACATCTTGCCCCTGGTGGCTTATTAATTCCGCAAAAGGATACATTATGGGCGGCCGTGGTCGAAACACGTGTTGTTTACAATGAAATCATTAGACCGTGGGATTATCCGTATGGCTTGAATATGAATGCCGCCAAACAGGTTATGCTTAACAGGTGGGTACATGACGATACAGAAACTATCCGCGCACTCAACCTGCTTGTGAAACCGCAAGTGTGGGCCATTTTAGATTATGCATCGATTGAAAATCCCAATGTGAGCAATTCACCCTTGGTGCTAGAAGTTACGCGTGAGGGCACAGCCCACGGTGTGTTGATTTGGTTTGATGCGCAGCTTGCTGATGGTGTCTCTTTTTCTAATAGTCCTTATACAAAAAAAGTGGCAGAGGTATACGGCCGTGGCTTTTTTCCCTTCCTCGAACCCGTTTCCGTCGCTCAAGGCGACAGCATAACCCTTCAAATTCAAGCTGATTTGGTCGATGAAGAATATGAATGGCAGTGGCATACACGTATCGTTGCACAAAGCAAAACTACAGCACTCAAAGCTGAATTCAAACAATCGACTACATATGATTAATATAAGCCTAAAATAACACTTTTTTACATCTTTTATAGTTGCGAAAAGTTTTAGAAAAGCGTGCCTTCTTGTATAATCGGTAGCAGTCTATTTAACACCCAATCAAATTTATTTAAAAGTTCACCATAAATATCGGTAAAAGGTCAAAACCTTTGCGCTTTTGCTATGGTAAACACTTAGAAAAGGAAAACCTATGAGTACATTAATCGCAATAACTTATGATGATGAGCAAAAAGGGCGAGCAGCATTTGCTGAATTGGGCAATTTGCAAAAAATGAAGGTCTTGACTTTGGAAGATGCCGCATTGGCAACCAAAGACAAAAAAGGCAAAGTCAAAGTCAAACAAACTTTGGAAAAACAATACCTGGGCACAGTGACAACCTGGGGGTTCTTTTGGGGTTTCTTGATCGGTTTAATCTTCGGCGGACCACTTTTCTGGGGTCTTTTCACAGCCTTGTTGTCAAGAATCTTTGGCAAAAGCACAGATTTAGGCGTTGATAACAAATTCATCAAAGAAGTTGGCGAATCACTTGAAATTGGTGGTGCGGCTATCTTTGTGCTCGTTGTAGAAGCAACGCAAGACAAAGTCTTACCAGAAATGGCAAAATTCGGTGGCAGCGTTTACCAAACCTCTCTTTCGAATGAAGATGAAGAAAAATTACGTGCAGCTTTGGAGCATGACGAAGTCAAATCGGCATCTGAAAACAGTTTAGACCTTGAAGAAAGCGCCAGCGACGACACAGCCGCAAGCGATTCCGCATAAATCTTATAAAAGCTGCGGGTTAGTTATTAGTGATTAAAAATAAAACGCGACGTAACCCGTCCATAAAACCACACAAAGAGGAATAATTATGAGCGATCAAAATGAAATTCAAGAAGCTGCCGATTTTGAAGAAATGGCAGGAACCATTGAAGTTGTAGACGGCCTTGAGGAATTAGCGGATGCAAGCGAAATTGAAACTGTCAGCAAAGCAGCATTGGCAGCCGGGACGGCCGATATTACCCATGGGCTTGATGATTTGGCGGCTGCCGAGCGCACAAGTGTTCTCAGTGATGTCGTTGGTGCTGCTGGTATCACCGATATTGCCGAAGGTGCTGCACTGTTAGAATCCTCCGAGGACATTGAAATCTTAGGTGCCCTTTTGTCAGAAATGGGCGAGGAAGATTTGGACTTTAGTATGCAGTTGGCAGGCATTGCGGGCCAGTTAAGTGTTGTTGGTGATGTGGTTGCTGAGATTAATATGCCGGTCTTGGCCGCATTCTTGCATGATCGCGGTGATCTCTTGCGCGATTTGGCAGCTGACAGCGTCTTTCATTCTACAGCAACCAGAAGCATTGCCGCTATGCTCAGTAAAACGGGTGCAGAGGTCGGTGCTCTAGGTGCTAATGAGGTCGCCGAAGGATATGATCGGCTTGCCGTTTCTGATGAATTAGCTGAAGCCAGCGAAGTTTTGGCCGTTTCTGGCATGGTTGAAATTGCCGAAGGGATGGCCGAAATCGAAATGGCTGATGAACTTGATGAGGTTGCCACAGAATTAGCGGCTGAAGGCATTGCCGAAATTGCCGAAGGTTCTGCGGCCATCGGCGAATCTGATGTCTTGCACGCAGCAGCAGAATTTGACGACGAAGCATAAGTAAAAATTGAGTCTCGTTAAAACCACAGATTTCTCAAACAAGAAATCTGTGGTTTCTCATTTGTGTCTAGTTATTTTCCATTGTCAGGTCTACCCTAAATAGCTATTTTTATGGCTGATAAAAAAACAAGACTTCTCAAACAAACCAATTACGAAATTTTCATCGTGATTTTGACCTTTCTCTCATGGTTAAATTTGGTTTTCTACTTCTACTCAAAGGATCCCAATGTCCAACAAATTATTTTTTTTGTTGAACAAATAATGACACCTATTTTTCTTCTAGATGTTTTCGTTCGGGCGCGTTTTGCTGAATCTTCAAAAATCTATTTTTTTAGACAATTTGGATGGCTCGATCTGATCGGCAGTTTCCCATACACCCGAATACTGCGTGCCTATCGTGTTTTCAGAACAATCCGATCTCTGCGTGCTAATGGTACACATCACTTATTAAGGAATTTTCTTTCAAATCGGGCAGAAACGGCCGCACTCACTGTCATCCTGGCTGTCATTCTACTCTTCGAGTTTGCCTCAATCTCAATATTGCGTGCCGAAAATGCCGATCCGCTGGCAAACATCCAAACCTCTGGCGATGCCATCTGGTGGACATTGGTTACTGTAGCGACTGTAGGGTATGGAGACTTGTACCCAGTCACCGAACAGGGGCGGTTTGTCGCCTCCTTCGTTATAGTGGCCGGGGTTGGCTTATTTGGTATCCTCTCCGGCTTTTTGGCCAGTAACTTTCTAGGCCAAAAACAAAAACCTGACGATGATATAAATGACTCTGGAACCAGGTTACCTGATCAAGCCAACCTGGAAAGAATCATGGCCGAAATCAAACAGATTCGGCAAGAACAACAAAAAGCCAATAAATCTATCAACACCAGATTAAACCGTATTGAACAAGGTGTTGATCAAAACAAACAGCCTGATTAACTCTCTCTGCTCGTGTCATCTCCTACCAACTTTAATCTAAATCGCAAGTACCTTTTGATATAAAACAATCATTACGCTATGAAAAATCTACGCTGTCTTAACCAAGCTAAGCATTTAGGCAGCCTATGGTATAATTAGGTGTCAATCTGATTCTGAAAACGAAAGGTATTTCTGACATTATGTCAAACAATATACAAAATATAAATCGCCCCCTCGAACCCAAAAAACGCGCAATTATCATTGGCGCATCTTCAGGTATTGGCGCGGCACTCACGAACAAACTCGCACAGCAAGGCTATATTGTTGCTGCAATTGCGCGTCGTGATAACAAGTTACAAGAATTATCGGCAGCAATAAATGCACAAATGCCAAGTGGCATAGCGCGTGTTTTCACCTATCAACATGACGTTACCGATTATTCGGCCATTCCCGCCCTCTTCCAGAATATTCTGCGTGACATCGGCGGTCTAGACCTGATCGTCTATGTTGCTGGTACGCAACTAGCCGTTGATGCGCATGAATACAACTTTGAAAAAGATGCCGCCATGATCAACACCAATCTATTGGGCGCCATTGCCTGGCTTAACCAAGCAGCCATGCGTTTCGAACGGGGCCGTGGCGGCCAAATCGTTGGCATCAGTTCAATCGCTGGTGATCGTGGACGTGTCGGCGCACCAGTTTACAATACGAGCAAAGCAGGGTTAAATACCTATCTGGAAGCTTTACGCAATCGGCTTGCCAATTGTGGCGTGACAGTGACTACAATCAAACCTGGTTTTGTTGATACAGTATTGTTAGAAAACGCACCTAAAACATTCTGGGTTATCTCACCAGAAGAAGCGGCCGTTGAGATTTACAAAGCAATCCAACATAAAAAACAAACCGTCTACATCCCCAAACGCTGGGGGTTAGTAGGTCTGATTATCCGCCATATTCCCTCAGCGATATTCAAACTATTACGGTTTTAAAAAGTAACTGGAGTCTGGCGAATCCTAGACATGTCAGGTTTCTGCCACGAGGAGCGTGTGAACAAATTGATCATAAAACCTGACATGTCTCCTCTGGTAAAATAAAAACGCCAGTGTCCAGAAAGTAAAATCAAGGATTTTGGGAAAGTACAGGTATTTTCAATATGCTAGAAGAAAAAAATTTATATCAAACAAATAATCACTCCCAGAAAAAGTCTAAGCCGTCCGCCTTGCCGGTAGAACGACAAGAAGTTGTTAATTCCTGGGGTGGTGCAAACGCCAACATCAGCTATGTGTACCGCCCTACTACGATTGAGGGTGTGCAAGAAGTCTTGACTATGGCCCAACGCTACGGCCGTACCATCGGCTTACGCGGTGGCGGCAATAGTTACGGGGACGCAGCCATGAACGGCGAGAATATTTTGCTCGATATGCGCCGTATGAACCGTATTTTGAGTTGGAATCCAAGCAACGGCCGTGTCGTTACAGAACCGGGTGTAACTATTTCACAGCTTTGGCAATATGTGCTTGAAGATGGCTGGTGGCCTCCCGTTGTCACCGGCACCAGCAAAACCACAATTGGCGGTTGTGCTGCCATGAATGTACATGGCAAAAACGCCTGGCAAGTCGGGCCAATTGGTGATCACATCATCAGCTTTGATATGCTGCTGCCTTCAGGCAAAATTATCACTTGCAGTCGGAATGAAAATGCAGATGTTTTTTACGCGGCGATCGGTGGTTTTGGTATGTTGGGGATATTTACAAGCATCACTTTGCAAATGAAACGCATCTACTCTGGCAACTTACAAGTCCATACGCAAGCACAAAAAAACCTCACTGGGATGTTTAATTATTTTAATGAGAATTTAGAAAAATCAAACTATATCGTCGGTTGGATCGATGCTTTTGCCAAAGGCGACGCTTTAGGACGCGGCGATGTCCACAGGGCCAACTATTTACCCCCCGGTGCTGATCCTGAACCACAACAAAGTTTACGCCTGGAAAACCAACATCTGACACCCAATATGTTTGGTGTGCTGCCGCGCTCGATTATTTGGTTGGGGATGCGGCCGTTTATGAACAATTTTGGTACAGCGTTGGTCAACAGGGGTAAATTTATCACTGGCCGCATTGGCGGCGTCAAGAGTTTCCAACAAAGCCACGCCGCTTTCCATTTTTTGCTTGATTATGTACCAGATTGGAAAAACGCTTACGGTTCTGGCGGGTTGATTCAATATCAACCATTTATCCCCAAAGAAACTGCCCATGATGCTTTCAAAGAAATGTTACGACTCTGTCAGCGGCGCGGCATTATCAATTATTTGACCGTCTTTAAGCGGCACCGCCCTGATAACTTTTTGATGTCCCATGGGTTGGATGGTTTTTCATTGGCAATGGATTTTCGCATCACAGAAAAGAGTCGTTCGCGAGTTGCTATGTTGGCGCGGGAGTTAGATGAGATTGTATTGGCGGCAAACGGCCGTTTCTATTTCGCAAAAGACAGTACCCTGCGCCCAGAAGTTGCTGAAGCTTATCTGGGTAAAGAAACCATTGCCCAATTCACAACACTCAAACATCGCTGTGATCCCAACAATCTGTTAGAAACCGATTTATGGCGGCGGGTATTTGGATAAAAAGGCACAAAATTCGTTCCAACTCCCAATTAGTTGTCGCCTTCGTCCTCCGCCTGTCTGCGTGCAGCCGCCAGCACCCCTTGCACTATCACCTCAGCATCTTCATAGCGTGTGAAGAAATTATGCTCACCTGTGAGCGTTTCCAAACGCATATGCAAGGCACGGCCGTCGCCGGCCTCATATGCCACAGTGATTTTAC
>JAGRDI010000343.1:0-3033 GCA_020432765.1 Anaerolineales bacterium
AGTGATAAATCAAAGGATATATCTTCACCTACGCCAAAGGAATAAACAATCGAATCCGCATTAATAGATGTAGGATCAATAACCCAACCACCATATTTTGAGCCGTGTTTTTGCAACGGCCGTTGTATTTGGGTCTGAAAAGTTGGATCAATGCGTTTGCGAATGAACCAATGAATACGTTTCCCAACTCGGTGCAGTTGTCTCATAAGTGATCGGTAGCATAACCCAGGCTGTGATTAAGTTCACTGGCTCTTTCTTCAAAAAACTGCAAATCTGCGGCAGAGAAATGATTTTTCCAATCACCAGACACGCCTTTCCTAAAATATATAGAGGAATATTTTACCTTACCCATTTTATTTAACAGGCGGCCCTTAAGTTTTGTAAATAATCCGTTATTATGCCCCTGCCTGCGTACATCGTGGATTTCAGCGTTTAAGGGTTCCTCAATAAAATCAGCTATTTTTTTTAAGGTAGCCACATATTCATTTTGTAAATCATCATAAGATACAACAAAAATATTGGATTTCTGCAGCCAAGATGAGACATGATAGACCCAATACGTCACCCTATCCATCTCGCCCGGGTAGGTTTGGATGTCAAAGCTATTCGGTTGTTTCAAATAGTCACTGAACGTTTTTTGTTTTAGCGATTGATCATAATTTTTCTCGTAATAATACAATGACACCAACACATCACGACCATCACGATGCACATATATTATTTTGGATTCAGCAAAGATTTTACGAACCAGACTTTTAACTTTTTCATCGCCAAGAAAGAAAGCTTGAATGTTGCCATGCGCATGCGTTTTCAAAACAGCCGGCTTCCCATCAATGCGCCGCTGCAGCACTTCGGGCGTTAAATCCCACTGGTTTGCAGCGGATAAATGATCCAAGGTTACTTTCGAAATCGCTGGAGAATGCTTAAAAATTTGCAGATTATTGATGATTGCGTCAATTGTGAGGTGTGTGCCAGAGCGACGATGTGAGGCAACAATCAATTTTACCATCTTGAATTCTTCATGACCTTAATAATTTATTCCAAAATAGCGGTTGAGACGCATTCGCAAAGCAGCTTGTTTACGATAAAACCACCAGAGCAATTTTAATAAACGCGGGTGTTTTGCCCACCTTGTATTGCCATATTTTTTAATAATGCTTTCTGTTTCACGTTGAGCAACATGAGCAAGTGTTGTCGTTTTAGCCTGTTCATGAACGCGAAAATTAGCTAATGGCGGCCCTGACACACGACGGCCGTTGCCGACACTCACCAGGCGGATAAAAAGATCTTTGTCCATACAAAATTGCAACGTGGGATCAATACCGCCAATTTGTTCATAAGCAGATTTACGCCAAAAGCAACCGGGCTGCGGCCAGCCATGCTGCCCACAATTGGCCGCAAAAAAACGGCTTGGGTGCATGGCAAAGATTCGTCGCTTAAATTGACTATTGAGATCAACAAGATTGACATCACCATTGACAAATACAAGATCGGGGTTAGCTGTGAAAAATTGGGCGACATGCTTAAATGCGCCTGGTTCATAAAAATCATCAGAATTTTGCCAGGCAAGAATTTCGCCTGTAGCCTGTTGAAACCCTTTGCTGATGGCATCTGCTTGACCTTCATCCGCTTCACTAATCCAATAGGTCAGCCAAGGTGCGTACTTTTGAATAACTTCTAACGTATTGTCTGTAGAACCCCCATCAATAATGATATATTCGAGATTAGAATACCCTTGTATCAGCACTGAGCGAATTGTTTCTTCGATAAATTGACCTTGATTGTAGGAAGGGGTGACAACACTAATTTTAGGCCAGTTACGGCCTTTATTTTCAATTTCCAGTAATTCAGCCGATCGATTGTCCCAAGGCCACCCAGCTTTACCCAATGGCGCAGCAGGAAAAGCGCAATCTTCACGCCAGGGCATAGTATACCTCTAACGTTTGTTTAGCTGTTTTTTGCCAACTATAATTAGCGACTACTTCATGAGCTTGGCTTAAAAATGCTGCGGAACGGCCGTTTTGCACAGCCATATCAAGGGCATCTATTAATTGATTAACATCTTGAGGATCGAAATAGTAAGCTGCTTTTTTGCCAACAATTTCAATGCTTGTAGGAATATTTGACGCGACTACAGGACACCCACAGCTCAAAGCTTCTAACAAAGGCAAGCCAAATCCTTCATACAAGGAAGGGTGTACAAATGCAACCGCCTGAATGTAAATATCAATAAGTTTTTGATCAGTTACTCCCGTTTCTAAATGAACCTTGTCTGTAACCTTAAGTGCTTGAATTTTTTGTTTTTCCTCAGATGTCCAAGGAGGACCAACAACATATAAATCAATTTGTTGTCGCTGTGGCCACCGACTGTAGGCAGTTAATACAGTCTCGAAGTTCTTATAGCCTGTGCGCCCGCCAATATAAAGGAGATACGGCCGTTGCCATATTTTTATCGAAACCTTCTTAGCAAGCGTTTCAAATTCAGAACTCACTGCTAAAGGAGCAACAACAATTTTTGATGACTCAATATTATAGATTTCCTCAACATCTTTTTTGGTCGTCTCAGAGATACAAATGACGATATCAGCTCGCATTATTGCTTTTCGCATGCGTGACCTAAGCGCATTACCGTAATTTGTATTATATTGTTGTGGATAACGCTCATAAATCAGATCGTAGACGGTTATTACAACGGGTCCTTGCCAACAATCTGGCAATGTATAGTACGTAGAGTGCCAAAGATCAAGCCGATTACTTTGCAACCAGGTTGATAACGCTCTACTTCTTCCATGCCATCTTGCCATTTGAAAAAATCTACCTGGGCGCAAAAGCATTTCCCAATAGTTTAAAGAATAATGTTGAATGCACCCATGCTGGGGCAAAGATTGTTCAAGTCGACCAGTAGTTAATATGTCAAAATGAATTGATTTATCAAGGTAACATATGCGCGGTAATATTTCATGGTAAATTCTGGAGACTCCGCCATATCTTTGTGTTTCAAAAATCACTCCATCAATAATAATTTCTGTCATT
>JAGRDI010000343.1:3106-20982 GCA_020432765.1 Anaerolineales bacterium
GTTGATAATGATCAACTATTTCACGTGGATCTTCAATTGTGCAATCTAATCCTTCTTTTAACCACCTTTGAATGTAGTTTCGGAAACGGCCGTTTACTTTTTCACCGAACCAACACACATGAGTTGGTTCACAGTCAATAGGGTTGAGCAAGCGCTCCCAAATGGCTTGCTGATCATAAAAACGCTGAAAGAAATACTTTTCATCCCGCTTTGTTTGTGTGCCATAATGATTCACGTCACGATACTCAACCCAATAATGCCTGTCAACCGGCACGGTTACAATTAAACGACCACCCTTGCCCAAAAGATCATACAGCATTTGTATACTTTGCCTATCATCATACTCTCCAGCGATATGCTCCACTACAGAAATAGAGTAAATACAATCATAACCACCAGTAGGAGGCAGTACCTTGTGCAGCGCCAAATTCTCTGTCTTTATGTTGGATAGGTTCATAACGTCGGCGATAACGGCCGTCGTTTCAATATCGTTTATGTCCGGATTAACCATATGTATTTTCACGTTAGCATTTTCGTTGGCCAAATAAAGGCTATACAAAGCGGGCGAACTGACATCCAGGCAGTCTTGTGCAGAAGGCAGCATGCTGGCCTTCACAAAAGCAAATTCAAAATACCGCGTGATACTTACCGGAACCAATACCCAATTAATGCCGCTTAGCCGGCGTCTGCGTATGAGGGTCCAGCCCACCTTTTTGCCAAACTGCCCAAATTCCTGACCCACAACTCTTTGCTGGGAAGCATAATCAAAAGCACGTTGAGCCTGCCAATAGCGACGAGGCAGCTTTAGAAACTTTTGCCCTTTCATAGACAGCATATGTCCCTTTTCCCGACAAACACGACAGGCGATACTTTTAGCGAAGCCACAGCTTTTTCATCCTATTGACTTTCTAATTTAGACGGCCAACAAACAATATGCGATTTTCTTCTAATTGTTCCTCAATCACAATTTGAAAATGCCTCAAACAAGCGTCGCGAAACCACTCAAGCCGGTACCAAGCAGGAATAATGGGTTCAGAACGCCCAGAATATAACCCGAGCGGCATAAATTCAATAAACAGATACTTCTCGGTATATTGACATATCGTACTCAAGATTTTATCAATCAAAAATTGCTGGGTCAGTATGAGGTGATGCGTAACAGCCAACGCGATAACTGCATCTGCCTTCATGCGCTGATGTGGCGGCTGTGTTTCGGCCAACAAAATAGGTGACATGAAATTTAATACTGCAGGTGTCACAGCATGTTGGTCAAACCCAAGCGCACGATATAATCGATCAATGGCATTGGCATCATAATCAGTACAAACAATTGACTGAACTCGTGTGGTTGACAACAGGTAACGCGCAAAAGCACCCTGATTACCGGCTAGTTCTATGACATCTTTAATCTCAAAATGATCGATTAGTTCGGCAATACGTTTGAAACGCGCTGACGGCCGTAACGCACCCGACTCATCAACCAAACCACTTTGCAAATGATAGCTGCCCCACATTGACTGCTGTTCTTCACCTTTCATCCGCTGCACTTTTTTCATGAGTGCAAACAGGTCTGAGCGCTTTCTGTCAATTACGAATAACGGCCGCAGCCAATATAACAACGCCCCTTTTCTCCCTGGCCAAAGCCGTTTAACCTCTTCTTTTGGAATGCTTGACACGCGCTTAAGCAGCAGTGGCAATCTTGCCAAGCGCAAACGCAAACGGCCGTTCAAATGTCGCGCAAGGGGTATGCGATAAGCCAGGTAACTTTCATGGGGCATCAAAGGCTGCATCGCCCCAGATAGGACACGGCGAGCCAGGAACGCATTGCCATCAGACCAAAGCTTTAACGGATAATAGAAAAAACGTAAAAACTCCTCATATCCTTGCCATTCAGTATATCCCGCCGGCACTTTTATTAAACTTCCCAGGTCAATAAAAACCGGCCTAGAACCATGAAAGAGAATATTGTAGCCATGGCCATCTTTCGTCTGATACCCAAAATCTCTAGCAATTTGATTCACGCGCAGCATCACAATAGCCGCATCCTTTAACATTGAAAACGACCATTCATAGGGATAAGTAATCACAGGAATGCGCTCATGTTCCAGGACTAAACCAAAACCTGCCAGTTGAAGCTCTGTCATAGCTGTGCCTGGACACAACCCTTCAGCGACCAATGTCTGCATTAAGCCAGAGGCCAATAATTCGTTGACCGCGTCAACATGGTCATAACGAACAGCACGCAGCAGGCGCCCTTGCCATAGAAACACCCGCCCGACCTCATCAGCCAGGGAATCTGTAATAAATTTAACTTCTTGGCGTAATATCTCAGTCAAAAGGCTTATCCGCTTTTGTTAAAATCGTTTCTATCGCGGCCACAAGCGTTTTTTCCAGCTTGCAATGTCTAATGCTCTGATCATATTGTGGAAATCACGTTTTTCTTGCCAATAAAGCAACAAAATGTAAATGGGTACAAATAGTATCAACTTCACAATCCCTGAATGCCAATAAGAGATCGTAGCAAAAGGCAGTTTCAGAGTCAGTAAAACCGAAATTCCAGCAATCAGCAAAGCAAGTAACGGTGCTTGAAATAATTTCCGTACAGAAATATCGACAAATTCTCGTGCTCGCCATAATAACAAAGCAATGCCTATGAACAGCATGAGGTCAACCGCAAGCGCCACACCAGCAATATCCCAAAGAAGCCCCATCACAAATAAGCCAATTCCTAAGACAACAAGTTGGATGAGTCTGATACGAACAACTATCTCTGGCTTTCCAACTGCCACAAAGAGGTAACTAATGGTCAATTTGACCGGTTCTAGCATGGTAAACAAAAGCATCAGCCGGAACGCCTCCAGAAAAGGCAGCCATTTATCGCCAATTATCAGGTGAATAAATTCAGGCGCTATCAAAGCAAAGATGCCAGCTAATAAAAAACCGGCACGCAGCAGCAGCGCATTAATGCGAAAAAATGCCTGCGATAACTTATGGCGATCATGGCTTATTTCAGCATAAACTCCCATTGTGACCGAATTTGCAGGTTCAGCTAAAATCTTCTGTGGATAGAGTGCAAATGCATAGGCTCGTGAATACAGCCCCATTGAATAAGCACCTAAATAAACGGCCGTCCAGAAATCATCTAACCTATTTAGCAGCACTTGAAAAAAATCTGCCCAAACATTACGCCAGCCAAAAGCGAGATAGCGGCGTATTAGTTCTCTAGAAAACAAAAAATGGGGTACCCAAACAGGACGATAAATGTATAAAACAAATACACTGACCATACCTGCAATGATATTTGTCGCCAATAACGCCCATAACCCGGCACCGCGAAAAGCAAGCAACACAGCCACAGCGGATGCAAAAATATCACTGGTTACATCCATTAATGCCAGGCGACGATGGACGACGCGCTTTGACAAAATCAACTGTGGTGTATAAGTTAACATAAATAAGCCGTTGGCCAGAGCGACAACAATTAAAGCAATTTGCTCTAATCCTTGCATAAAAAAGAAGGCAAATAAAATCAATATGGCTGCCCATATTAATTTAAAAAGAAGGTTCAAAGTAAAATGAACGGCCGCTGCCTGTTTTTCGCTTACCCCTTGATTGCTAATATAGAGAAATGCGCCGCCTAAACCAAAATTAAATAGAACGGCCGTTATCGTTACAACGACCACAGCACTGGCATAAATCCCAAAAACCTCAACCGCCAACAACCGCGCAAGGATAATTGATCTTGCCAACAAAATCACAATGCGCAATATGTTTGTACTGCCTTTCCAGCTAATGGAAGTGATCGTGCGAGTTGCTAAACTCATACCAACAAAGCGTGCAAACGGGAGACAACCATGTCAATGGCCACTGTGTTATGACCACCATAAGGAATGATCACATCGGCATAACGTTTGCTAGGCTCCACGAATTTGAGGTGCATCGGCCGTACCGTTTCCAAATATTGCACAATGACTGAATTTAAAGAACGTTCACGCTCTTGAATATCACGCTTCAAGCGGCGAATAAATCGGACATCTGAATCCGTGTCAACATATACCTTAATATCCATCAATTCGCGCAGCTTGCGGCGTGTGAAGATGAGGATGCCATCAACCAAGATTATTGGGCTGGGTTCTACCAACAAAGTTTCAGCTGTACGTCGATGGCTGGCAAAATCGTAGACCGGCATCGCCACCGGACCACCTGACAACAACTGCTTGATATGTTTGATCATCAACTTGGTTTCTAAGGAATTGGGGTGATCATAATTAAGCGCCGCACGTTCAGCAAATGTCAAATCAGGACGATCACGATAATAAGCATCGTGGGGCAAGTAGGCGATACGTTCCGCACCAACCGCACGCAAGATCGTGCGTGCCACCGTTGTTTTGCCGGATGCAGTGCCTCCGGCCACGCCAAAAACGATTGGTTTTTCTTGAGCCATAGTTATCTTCCTGCACATAGTTTACATCCGAATCATGCCAATATCGAATGATTGTGCGTACTATTTTGTTATTTTACAACCAAATCCTAACCTACTTCATCTGATAGTATGATATACTCTGACTCAAATCTGCATACAACTCATATAACATTACGCTCAAATGCATTGTTCAGCGCAGAGGAGGCATTCATTGAACAAGTTATTCACAACCGTAAATAGAAAATCAATTATCTTTGCCACAGTCGTGGCTTTTTTATTAATCCTCGCTGTCGGTTCGGCCGTTTTGGCACAAAATGCCACACAAAATGCAACACCGGAAGCAAGTAAAGTTAAACGGGAAACGGCCGTTATGCAAGCTTTTTTGCAAGACCGGCAACCCGCAGAAAACCTGGCGCCGATGACGGAAACCCCCTGTGTGGGCGGTGATGCCAGTGGTTATCCTTGCAGCAACATAGATTTATTGGCTTTCATGCCTTTAGCTTCAATTGGCGGTGGTAATGGCAATGATATCTGGGGCTGGACAGATCCACAAAATGGCAAAGAGTATGCTTTAATGGGTCGTACAAACGGCACAGCCTTTGTAGATATATCCGATCCGGTAAACCCCGTATACCTCGGCAATCTTCCCGGCCATAATAATTCAACTTCATCCTGGCGTGATATTAAAGTGTATGCCAATCACGCATTCATTGTGAGTGAAGCCAGCGGGCATGGTATGCAGGTGTTTGATTTAAGCAATCTACGCACAGTTGTTAATCCGCCGGTAACTTTCAGCGAAACTGCACATTACTCTGGTTTTGGCAATGCTCACAATATTGTTTTGAATGAAAAATCTGGTTTCGCATACGGCGTAGGAACCAGTACCTGTAGTGGTGGTTTACACGCTGTAGATATCAGCACACCCACCAGTCCTACATCTGCAGGATGCTTTAGCAGTGACGGCTATACCCACGACGCCCAATGTGTGATCTACAACGGGCCAGACCTGGAACATATCGGCAAAGAAGTCTGTTTTAATGCCAATGAAGATACTGTCACTATCGTTGATATGTCCGACAAGGCCAATCCCAACCAGCTTTCACGATCCGGTTATTCCGGCAGTCGTTATACACACCAAGCATGGCTCAGCGAGGATCAAGCTGTCTTGCTGGTGAATGATGAATTGGATGAGCAAAATAATGGTCACAACACCCGCACCTACATGTGGGATATAACTAATTTAGATTCTCCCAGTCTGATCGGCAACCATACAGCTGTAACACCAGCCATCGACCATAATCTTTATACACGTGGCAATCTGGTCTTTGAATCAAACTACCGCGCCGGTTTACGCATTTTGGACATCAGCGCTGCAGCAAGCGGCAGCATGAGTGAAGTTGGCTATTTTGACATTTATCCCACCAGCAACAGCGCCTCGTTTAACGGCACTTGGAGCAATTACCCCTATTTCGATAGTAATGTTGTGATTGTGAGCGGCATTGAACAGGGGCTGTTTATTCTTGAACCGAATATGGCTGCGGATTTTAGGATGGAACCAACGGCCGTTGCTCTCAATATTTGTGGTGCAGGCAGCGATTCGACCACATTTAACCTGGATTCACTCTATGACTACAGCAGTTCCGTCAGCATGAGCGTGAGCGGCGTGCCCACAGGGGCAACCAGCAGTTTCTCCAACAGCCCGCTCACGCCGACTGACAGCACTGATTTCGAGGTTACAAATGCCAGTGCAGCCGACGGAGAGTACCTTTTGACGGTCACGGCCACAGACGGTTCAATTTCTTATGCTGAATATTTGAAGTTGACGATTGCCAGTTCGGCCGCTGCACCGACATTAACCACACCGGCCAACAATGCCACAAATGTATCCAATACCCCCACGCTGATGTGGACGGCCGTGCCCGGGGCATCAAGTTATGACATTGAAATCGCGACAGATGTTAACTTTACAAATATCGTCGATTCAGCTACGGGTATCAGCGGCACAAGTTATAACGCCTCCTTAGCTCCCAATACACAATACTTCTGGCGCGTGCGCACAAACAACTTCTGCTCAACCAGTGGCTATTCGGCAGCCTACAATTTCACCACTGGCGCAGCTCCATCTACTGTATGCAGTTCGCCCAATATGAGTATTCCAGACAACAATCCGGCCGGTGCCCAGGATATAATAAACGCCGCCAACACCAGCAGTATTAATGACCTGAATCTTTATTTGAAAGTCAATCATACCTGGGTAGGTGATACCATATTTAAACTGGAACATGAAAATACCGGCACCACAGTCACCTTCATTGACCGACCTGGCTTACCTGCAAATCCACCCTATGGTTGTTCCAGTAACAATATCGATGCCAGCATTGATGATGAGGGCAGCGATGGTTCAGTGGAAACAACCTGCTATTCCTCTTCACCCGCTATCAGTGGCTCACTTACACCTTTTCCAGATGCGCTAAGCGCCTTTGATGGTGAAAATATGAATGGCAACTGGATTTTAACTGCATCTGACCATTTTAGTGGAGATACCGGTACGGTGGTTGAATGGTGCATAGTAGTTGATGCCAATGTTTGTGCGGTGCCAACGGCCGTAAATGATGTCTCATCTGCTGCAAATGGAAATGATGTTAAACTGACCTGGACAGATACCGGTGCCGATTTTTACGATGTCTGGAGCAGCAGTAATGCCCCTTATTTCACACCTGGCGTTAGCTGTGCCTTATCTGCCAATTGCACAACCGTCACCACCAATAATCATTCCGCCACAGGCAATATTGGCAATCCAGCGGAAAACATCAGCTATCTTGTTGTGGCCCGCAGCAGTTGTGGTGCAACCGCAGCACCTTCCAATCTGACCGGCGAATTCGATTTTGCACTGGAACCAGGAACACCATAAAATAAGGTGAATCAGCAGAGACACTCCACTGGGTGAATGTCTAAAAATACCTTTCCGTTTTAAGAATGGATCAATTTTAGAGATTGGTCCATTCAGTGTCATAGCCTACAGGTGGAGTGTCTCTACGACAAATCGATTGTATTTACAGGGGAGGATCTAATTGACAATGAGGAAATCTTTCTGGTTTTTGGTTCCTTTTTTACTTTTGGTCACCAGCTTAATCACAACAGGTCGTGGGCAGCAAACGAATCATATTGTCGCTGCTGCTTTTCCATCTAGTGCGGCTGAAGAAACAGAAGAAATTTTTGTCGTACGCATCTATTATGATGATCCGGCTGAAATTACTTTACTCGCGACTTTCGATGTTTTTGAATATAACAACCCAAAAGAGGGTTATGTTTTGGCTGCGGTGAATGCCGCCGAAATGGAAACATTACAAACCATTGGATTTACAGTTATTGTGGATGTAGACGAAACGGCCGTTTTCAATCAACCTGTCCCCATTGCACCAACACAAGGTAGCGGGATTCCCGGGTTTGCCTGTTATCGTACTGTCGAAGAGACTTACGCCACTGCGCAGGACATTGTCACCAACTATCCTAATCTGGCCAGCTGGATCGATATTGGTGATAGTTGGGAAAAAGAGACAGAAGGCGGCGCCGATGGCTATGACTTACAAATCCTTAAACTCACAAATGCGGCAACCTCTGGCGACAAACCTGTATTATTCATCATGGCCGCCATTCATGCTCGCGAATACACAACAGCCGAACTAAATACGCGCTTTGCTGAAATGCTGGTTGCTGGTTATGGTAATGATGCCGACATCACATGGCTGCTCGATTATCATGAAATCCATCTGCTGTTGATCACAAATCCCGACGGCCGTAAACAAGCCGAAACCGGCCTCTCCTGGCGCAAAAATACAAATGAAAATTATTGCAGTCCGACAAGCAATTCACGCGGTGCTGATCTGAATCGTAACTTTGATTTCCAATGGGGCTGCTGCTCAGGTTCCAGCGGCATTGAATGTGATTCAACTTTCCGTGGGCCAGCAGCCGCATCTGAGCCCGAAACCCAAGCTGTGCAAACTTATGTCAGAAGCATCTTCCCCGATCAGCGCGGCGACGAACTCACAGATGCAGCGCCAGAGGATGCCATGGGCGTTTTTATCGACATCCACAGCTACAGCGAACTGGTAATCTGGCCGTGGGGTTGGGAGAACACAGTCGCACCGAATGGTACTGCTTTGCAAACATTAGGGCGTAAACTGGCACGCTTTAACAATTATTCACCCAAACAAGCCGTCGATCTTTATCCTACCGATGGCACAACCGATGATTTTGCTTATGGCGACTTGGGGGTGGCCGCCTTTGCATTTGAACTTGGTACCGCTTTTTTCCAGAGCTGCAGCATTTTTGAAAACACGATTGTACCGACTAATTTACCGGCACTGCTGTATGCGGCGAAAGCGTCACGTCTGCCATATTTACAGCCATCAGGTCCAGAAGCTGTAGGGGTAACGCTATCTGCCGGTGCAGTTGCGCCAGGCACGGCCGTCGAGTTAACGGCCGTTCTCGATGATACCCAATTTAATAATGAGAATGGCATAGAACCTACCCAACCGATTGCTGCCGTTGAATATTATATTGATCTACCCGATTGGGATGGTGGTACGCCGATAGCAATGGCCCCACAGGACGGCACATTTGATAGTCCCGTAGAAACGGCCGCTGCCACCATCGACACAACCAATCTGAGCAGTGGAAAGCACATCATTTTTGTGCGCGGACAAGACAGCGACGGCAATTGGGGGGTCGTTACAGCTGAATTCTTATCCGTGTTAGATGCGGCCATTGCGCCGCATATCAATGGGTTTGTACGCGAAGCCGGCACAAACGCTCCAATAGGTGCTATTGTGACCACCCAATTCGCCCCGTTCGCCACCACAACCAATCCGACCAACGGGTACTATGACATGTTCTTGCCAGAAGACAGCTATGACATCACTGTCAAGGCCACGAACTTCGTACCCCAAACAAGAACCAATATCGCGGCGGCAAATTACCAGATTATCGACCAAAATTTCTTTCTAAATCCGCTCCTCTGCACAACCTATAACAGTATTGATGTACCGGTTCCAATTTCTGCTAATGGGCCACAAACGATTACATCCACTTTAATAGTTACAGACAGCGGACCCATATACGACATCAACGTCCTCAATTTGAATGGTACCCATTCATACATGGAAGACCTAAATTTCAATTTGCGCAGCCCTGCCAATACAAATGTGCGCCTCATGGATCCAACATGTGGTAGTACAAACGATTTCAATCTCAATTTGGATGACGACGCTCCTCCTGGCGGTTGGCCTTGTCCACCTATCGACGGTGGTACCTACCGTCCACACAACCCACTGGCCACATTTAATTCTGAAGAGATGAATGGGGAATGGACATTAATCATCAACGATATCTATAACGCAGATGGCGGCAGTTTAGACGGCTGGAGTTTGGAAATTTGCCGGGAGGTAAGCAACTGTACCCAAATGCCGCCGGTAACACCAACAAGCAGCATCAACTTAGACGGCACTAATGTTGATTTAGCCTGGGTAGATGCAGGAGCTAATGCTGGCGGCTATGAAATCCACCGCAGCGCCACTCCTTACTTTACACCACAGGTTGCGACGACAATAACGGCCGTTGCTGCAGGCAGCTCCACGTACGCGGATAATGGTGCGGCAGGGAGCGCAGCAACGAATTATTTCTATTTCATCCGTGCGTTGAACTGCGGGTACAGCACCTTTGCCGATTCACAGCAAATGGGTGAATTCGATTTCACAATCCAACCTGGTGGTTAATTGATTACATTACTGGAGTCTGGCAAATTCTAGACATGTCAGGTTTCTACCACAAGCAGCGTGTGAACAAATTGATCACAAAACCTGACAAGTCTCCTCTAGTAAAATAAAAACGCCAGTGTCCGGTACATTAGCAAACAGGATGGGAATATCCACATCAATGAAAAAACTGCTCGCATTATTTCTGATCTTCCTCATTATATTGGCAACGGCCGTTAGCGCACAAATCACCATCGGTCAAGGAATGGTTCGCTCTACCCCAACCACAGGGCCAACCCGCTGTGTTGCCGGTATGGCAGATATTTACCCATGTGATCAGATTCACTTGCTCGCGCATATGTCATTAGCCGACATTGGCGCTGAAGATGGAACTATATTGGGGAATGACCATTGGGGCTGGACTGATCCCACTACCGGGCACGAATATGTCATCTTTGGCCTGACCAACGGCACCACTTTTGTTGACATAACAGATCGGGAAGCGCCCGTTTACCTCGGCAAACTACCCTCACATGGTGGAGAATCCACCTGGCGCGACATCAAAGTCTATCAAGATTATGCCTTCATCACGGGTGACATTCCGATAACCAATCATGGGCTGCAAATCTTTGACTTGACCCAACTGCGTGGCATCACGACAACCCAAACATTCACCGAAACCGTCCATTACAACGGGTTTGGACCTAGTCACAACCTGTGGATCAATGCAGAATCTGGTTATCTCTACGTCTTCCGCAGCGACACGTGCAGCGGAGCAATTCATATGGTCAACATCCAAGACCCCCTAAACCCAACTTTTGCGGGTTGTTTTGCTGAAAATGATGCGCCTTTGTCGGATGCAGAATGTGTCAATTACAACGGCCCTGATAGTGATTACACAGGTCAAGAAATCTGCTTTATTGGCAGCGATGATAATGTCAGCATTGGCAATGTCACCGATAAAAATAACCCAACCCTGATCAAAACCTTCTCTTATCCAGGTATTGTACGTGCGCATCAAGGGGCGTTAACGCCAGATCAACGTTATTGGCTGCTCAGCGATACCATGGACGAACCGACCAATGGCCATAACACACGCACGTATGTCTTTGATGTGGCCGATCTGGATAATCCCATTGTTTTGGGCCATTACACCCACAACACCACAGCCCGCGACCATAATGTCTACATCAGAGATGCTGCGGCCTACCAAACGAATTGGAAAGCAGGCTTTCGTATGCTTGATATTAGCATGCTGCCAAGCTTGAGCTTCACCGAAACCGGCTATCTTGATATCGCGCCAGCCTCCGACAGCATTGCGGCGCAAGGTGCCTGGAGTAATTATCCCTGGTGGCGCGATGGCATCGTCTCTGTCAGTGGTACAGATGAGGGATTATTTATTTTGGGACGTACATTGCCACTAAACTACAGTACCTTTTTAGGCGGCGCGCTCTCCGATCAGGGTAACAGCATCGCCATCGACGCGAATGGCAATATTTATGTGGCCGGTACAACAACTTCAACAATCTTCCCCACCGCAACAAGCTATGGCCAAAATACCGAGCATGGCGTCGATGCTTTTGTGGCTAAATTTGATGCAACAGGAACGGCCGTATACATCATCTGGGTTAATGCAGCCACACTCTTTGCTGAAGACAATGGATTTGGCATTGATGTGGACAGCGCGGGCAATGCCTATGTCACTGGCCAAACCAACTCATCCGACTTTTGTGCTTACTTTGGCGCTGTGCCTGGGTACGATCAAACCTACAACGGCAGTGGTGATGCTTACCTCTTCAAAATCAATCCAGACGGATCGCAAATCGACTATTGCACTTACCTGGGTGGCAATGATTGGGATACCGGACGCGATGTCGTTGTTAATGCCGCAGGAGAAGCAATTGTTACTGGCGGCACCTGGTCTACCGATTTTCCTACGACAGCAGGTGCGCCAGCCGAAAATCTGACTGCACAGCGTGATGTTTTCCTGGCGCGTGTGAATGCAGCCGGCACAAACCTCTCTTTTAGCACCTTTTTGGGTGGCGATGGACAAGAAGAAGCCCGCGGCGTCGATCTAGATATTGAAGGCAACGCATTGATTACCGGCTGGACAAATTCCAGCAACTTCCCCACAACAACCAGAGCCTGGGATCAGACATATGGGGGCAATTTTGATGCTTTCCTGGCAAAAATCGACCTCGACAACAGCCGTTTAAGCTATGCTACCTATTTAGGTGGCAGTGATGAGGATCGTGGGTATGGTCTGGCTGTTGATCCCGCCGGGAACTCTTATATAACGGGCAATACAATCTCGACTAATTTCCCGACCACAAACAATACTTTTGACAGCAGTCATAATGGTAATTACGATGGCTTTGTTACCAAATTTAATCCTACAGCTTCTGATTTAGTTTATTCAACATTCTTGGGTGGCAGCAATGCCGATTGGAGTAATGGAATTGATGTCGATGCCAGCGGCCGGGCTGTGATAAGTGGTGAAACATGGTCAACGAATGTGCCCACGACCACTTTGGCATTTGCGCCAAGCATCAGCGGCAGCCGCGATGCATTTGTGATGCAGTTCGATTATGCAGGGGACAAATTATTGTATGGGACGTATTTGGGTGGCACCGAGTGGGAAATAGGAACGGCCGTTGCTACCGATGGCGCTGGGAATCTTTACACAACAGGCAAAACAAACTCGCGTGACTTCCCAACAACAACAAATGCCTACGACCCTATCCACAACAATGAGTATGATGTTTTTGTCAGCCACCTGACAATCCCGGACACATCTGCCTTTTGTACAGTCCCCCCTACAGTTAGCAATGTTACTATCAGTGCCTTAGGCGGTGGTGATATTCAACTCAGTTGGAATGTTGCTGGCGTAGATACCTACGAAGTGTGGCGAAGTAATAATGCTCCCTACTTTATCCCACCAAACACAGCTTGCAATCTAGATGCAGCCTGTACCCTTGTAGAAAACGCGACAATGCTAACCCAAGCAGCCACTGGCGAAACACTCAACAATTACAGCTTTGTCTTACGTGCAATAACTGCTTGTCAGACTGTCTCAACAGGCCTATCAAATCGCACTGGCGAGTTTGATTTTCCAATCGTAGCAGGCGACCCTTATTAGCTTCTGAGTACCTTTACATTTTGTGCCTGCGGCCCTTTTCCACGATCTACGAGATCGTATTCTACCCGGTCGCCTTCGTATAAATTGCGATAGCCTTCACCTACTATCGCGCTATAATGAACAAATACTTCACGTCCGCCTTTATCGGGCAAGATAAAACCAATACCTTTAAGACGATTAAACCACTTTACGACACCTGATTCTCGCATGTAACAATCCCCAATACAGATATATATTCCATATTATAATGCGAGTTAACCTAGAGGCGAAATAAAACAGACCTCTCCGGTACTTCTGGAGAGGTCTGTTAGGGTAAGAGTAATGTTTTCGGCGACGATATCACACCCACACATATTATAAACATGATATTGTTTAAATAATTGTTACAAAAATTATCATTCATTGCCATTTTTATACTTAACCAGTTTACTTTGGTATTATATTTATTGTGTGGTCAAAAAAACTATCACCAAAAATTGATACAAATTCCTAAGGATTAATTATATGTTTGCGATAAAAAAGCGTTTTTATATTGGAATAGTTCTGCTTGTGGCTTCAATGTTCATCTTATTTGCCATGCCGGTTTTTGCGCAAAAAAATGATGCTGCTGGTCTTGAATCTGGCGACTCTTTTACGATTAGCGTACATCAATCAGATATGCAAGAAGTCAGCTTCACCTTAAAGCTGCCTCAATTCACGCTAGATTCAGACGGCAATATCAATGTAGAGGGCTTATCAGCACGTATTAGTGAAGTTGGCGCCCCTGCACTTCCATATTACACAACCTATATTGTATTACCACCGCAAGCCACGGCTGCAGCCCACATCCAAGCACGCAGCAGTCAGGAAACGGCCGTTGCTTATATTCAGCCAGTTCCGCAGCGTGGTGTTGAGTCCATGCAGGTGGATGCGCAAACATTAACAGATTTAGGGTTAGACAGTGATCCAAATCATAAACCCACATATCAACCGGATTCAGCAATCTATACCAGGAACGCCTATTTTCCAACCTCAACCTATACCCTTTCAGACCCAATGTATGCGCGTGATGTCCGTCTGGTTGAATTGCGCATCTATCCGCTGCGTTACAATCCTGTTACCCAAAAAATGAAACAGACAACTGAACTTGATATTTCGATTATATTTGAAGGCAGTGACTGGTCAGGGTTACGGCCGTTGGCAGTAAACGACAACACCCATTTGCGCCAATTGACTAACCTGGCGATTAATGGGGAGCAGGCTCAAAACTGGCGCAGTCTCCCCACCACTGTCAGCAATGCACCGGCTACCTCTCTACCCATAGGCCAGGAAACCTACAAGATAATCGTTGATGAAGATGGTTTATACGAAATAAGTGGGCAAGAGTTGGCCAATCAAGGCATGGATATTGGCAGTGTCGATCCAGCGACAATTGCCATGCTGTATCGTGGGCAACCGGTTGCCTACCAATTTGTCGATACTGCAACACCCAATCAATTTGATCCTACAGATAAAATTCGTTTTTATGGCTGGGCATTTGACGGACCACGCGCAGAAAAGTTGTTTGTCAACGATAACATATACTGGCTTTGGGCTGGCGGCACAGCACTAAACGTAGCCATAGAAAATAACGGCACAGGCAACAGCTACCCCCTAACGACAACCTTTACATCCACACTCACTGTCGAGCCAGAGATTTATTTTGCGTCTACGTACACAAGCAATTGGGATAATTTTCCTAATGATCCTGACAGTTATTACTGGGATTATATTTCACAAACAGCACCAGTTCCTGTAAATCAAACTTATTATATCGACCTGCCAGACCCGGCAAATGGTGCCAACAATATCTATACGGCCGAATTTTTGACCCGTGAAAGCTCACTTGCACCTACCTTCTACACCTACACAATCACAGCGCAAATCAACAATTATGGCACACAAGGCATAGGGGTATGGAGTGGTATCCGTAATGATAACGTGATTGGCAGCGTGCCAGGCAGCGAACTGGTACAAAAAGGAGCGCCTGATTACCCACAAAATGAGGTTCATCTGGGTTTTGATCACGCGGGCTCTGGCGAAGCCAAATTCTATCTGAACCGTATCACGATGGAATATTTACGCAACCTGGTTGCTATCAATGATGAGCTTGTTTTTTCCGATCACAGTGGCGGCGATCGTGAATATCAGGTAACAGGTTTCAACGAAAGTAATGCCACCAATGTCTTGGTTTGGGACATTAGCAACCCCACAATCCCAGTGCAGATAGAATTACAAGCTGGTGATATTAGCGGTTCAGGACCATACACCTATCACATCGGCCGGCAAAACGGCAGCAGTGCCAAGTTTATTGCCACCACGCAAACAAATATCAAATCAGTAGCTGAGATAAGCCAATATGTGCCCAACTCACTCGATCCACCAGGCGGTGCCGATTGGGTTGCCATCAGCCACGCTGATTTTATAACAGCGGCAAACACATTGGCGACTCACCGATCCGCATTTATGAGCACCCATGTTGTGAATGTCGAAGATGTGATTAATCAATATGGGTATGGATTTAATACACCTGAAGCCATTCGTGCATTTCTAACCTATGCTTTAGGCAGCTGGAGTACGCCCCCTGGTTATGTCACATTAATCGGTGATGCAACCATTAATCCACGCAATCTTGACTGTCCGCCCAGCCCAATTTGTGATGCCACCTGGGATAAAAACGAAATTACCTATATTGTGACAGATATTTCCTTCACAGATCGCTTCCAAGGGCTGGTACCCAGCGACTTTAAATATACCTTATTAAGCGGCGACGATCTTTTGTCTGATATCGCTTTGGGGCGGCTGCCAGCACAGTCACTTATTGAGGCTGAGAACATGGTAGCTAAAACAATAAGTTATGAAAACGCTCGTCCGAATGGTTCGCAGGGTTCCCAAGAAAATATTTTGTTTATCGCTGACAATCTTGACAGCGGCGGTAATTTTTGTGATGAGAATGTGACAGTTGGCGCAGCACTGCCCAGCAATTACAATCAGACACATCTTTGCCTGCCATCCGCATCCAGCACAGATACGAATAATTTACGTGCACAAATGAGTTCTTGGCTCAACCCGAATGGGGGGTCTATTTTGAATTATCGGGGACATGGATCAATTAGTTACTGGGCCAGTCCCAATATACTTAACACGACAACCTATCTAAACTTTTGGACAAACGACAACAAACCGCTGGTCATTTTGAGTGCTGATTGTTTGGATGGGTATTTTGCACGGCCGAATTGGCCGGCATTAGGCGAAACAATTTACAAGGACCTCAGCAACGGCCGTGGCTCCGCAGCCCATTGGTCATCTTCTGGTTTAGGGTATACATCAGAACATCGCGTCATGCACAAAGGTTTTTATAATGGATTGTTTGATCAAGACCTCTTTTTTATAGGCGATGCAGTGAATGCAGCCAAATTAGCATATTATCAAACAGGTTTACACAGTTCAGAGTTATACAGTTTTATGCTGCTCGGTGATCCGGCCATGTTTGTGATGGAACATCCAAGTTGTGTCGATAATGTAGCAACGGCCGTTGACCCCACCGGCACGGCTGCAAATGACGATGTGACGCTGACCTGGATCGACCATGTCTCAAACAACGGTGGTTATAATATCCATGGCAGCACAACACCTTATTTTACGCCTGACCTAACACCAGGCAGCACAACCTTACAAACCATTATTCCTGCAGGTGGCGAAACCTACACAGACTTTGGTGCAGCAGAGTTTGCAGCAACCAGTTATTTTTACAATGTCCAGGCAAGAAATTGTGACAACAGCTCGACTGCCAACTCCGTTGAAATGGGCGTCTTTAACTTTGGCATTCAACCCGGCCTGCCGTGATCAGTCTCCGAATGAATTTGGCATCTGATACAAAAAACGTGTTTGAACACGTTTCTGATGACAGGTTATAAATAAATTCATACACAGCTAACAGAAATTCTGGAGCGGAGTGGGAACAATCTGCCCATGGAATAGATTAGGTTTTCATGCTTGAAAAGGACGCAAAACCTTACTAACGGCCGTTAAGGAATCTTATAGATTAAGATCGAATTACCGATACTATCATCAGGTTGGCGTGCGCGGAACCAGGGATAGACATTTTTATCGGCCAGTTGAATTTCCCACAAATTACTGACACTGATAGCATAAATGCCCGGCTCGGGATCCGCGGGATTAAAAGGGGGTCGTGTCCATTGTGACAAAAATTGGGGGCGCGGAAATCCTGGCAGCGGTTTGTAGTTGAGGCCATAATAATCAGGATCGGCCGTTCCAAACCAGGCCAAATTAACCTCCTCTACCCCATTTTGATCCATCCAATCCTGCAAGCGCAGCAAATCTTGACCCCAATCAATATTGCTGTCCAGGAGAATATTACGGCCGTTTTGCGGCCCACCCACAGCGACATTAAAATAACTTAAATAATGGGGATGAATCCAAAGCGTCGTAAACAACAAAAGCGCCACAACGGCTGTGCCTGTCCAAATTAGTAAACGTCTCGCATTGACATGGAATCGCTGCTGCAACCAAGCCTGCACAT